>JBGVRF010000184.1:0-2112 GCA_045128175.1 Candidatus Scatosoma sp. | reverse complement strand
ACGGAAGAACATATCCGACCACATGATAGGTTTAAAATTATATTTTTCTGCAATTTCAATAACTTTTTCGAGGTGGTCGCGCAATATTTCAAAACGGTTTTTTACGCCGTGTTTATCAAGGTATTTTCCCAACCCGAGCATATGCGCTTCATCCATACCGATATGTACGTATTCAGACGTAAAACTTTTACGCAACGTTTTAAACATATTTTCAATCAGTTCGTACGTGCGGGGAGCTTCTGCAAGTAAAATATCTCCGAAATCGTTGATATTGCCGTAATCTCCCCAACGGAAGATTTGATTGAGATGCGCCAAAGTCTGGATACAAGGAATAACTTCTACGCCGATCGTATTGCAATAAGCCACGATGTCCGAAAGTTCCTCCGTCGTATATCGGCCGCGCATATAGCCAAAGTAAGGTTCGTTTTCTACCTCGTAGGTGTCCTCCGTATAAAGCTGGAGCATATTATAGCCAAGCGAACGCAAAACCGTCGCGAATTTTTTCACCTGTTCGGGCTTCATAACTGCATTTCTCGACATATCGAGCATAACGCCGAATCTTTTCATGATTTTACCGCCTTTATTATATTTACAAGTATTTTAAGTATATCATAAACCCAACTTTCAGGCAAGCGTTTGAAACAAAAAAACTCCATTTTGAAAATAAACGGAATTTTTTTACAAATTTACGCAAGAATTTCTTTTATGATCTTACTCATTTCGGAAAACTGTGCTTCCATTTCCGCCGCAAGACGAAGTTGCGTGCGACAACGCACCAGGTTGTGTCCTGCATATTTGGTTGCAAAATAGGTGTCCCCTGAAAGATAGTCGGCAAGGAAGCGCATACCGCATTCGACGGTCATAAGATAGGCACCGTATGGCAAAAGCTCTGCTTCTTTTTTAGTGATACTGTTTTTCACCGCTCCACAATATCCCTCTGCATACGCCTTAAACAGTTCGATATCGAAATGTACTTTCGTGAGATCCTTTTCATCCTCGGCGGCCGTAGACGCACCAAAACGGATGGAATCACCGAAATCGAACAGCATCGAACCAGGCATGATCGTATCAAGATCGATAACTGCCCGGGCCTCACCCGTTTCCGCATCCATCAAAATGTTATTGAGCTTTGTATCGTTGTGCGTAACACGCAAAGAAATAGAACCGTCCTGTAACCCTTCCATTACAATCGCGTACGTTTTTTCGTGCGACAAAATAAACTCTATTTCCGGCCGACATTCTTTTGCTCTATCAAATGCGTCGGCGTCTAAAGCAGCTTTAAAATCAGCAAAGCGCTTGGGGGTGTCATGGAAACGTTTAATGGTTTCCGTCAACTTGGAAGCGTCGAATTCGGCAAGATAGTTCTGGAATTCCCCGAATGCCTTTCCGGAATTTTTAAATACTTCTTTATCGGTCACCTGCTGATAAGTAACGGTATTTTCGATAAAATCGTACACACGGAAGCACGACTCACCTTTAAGATAAGGATTTCCGTCTTTGGTGGGAATAACGTTCAGTGTTTCGATGCCACGCGCGCGAAGATGCTCTGTCACGCCGCAAATGTTCGCCATAAGTCCGTCGGAATCGGCAAATACGCGGGTATTCATCTTTTGCATGATATATCTTTTCTCTGTTGTTGTAACCAACAGCGTGAGATTGATGTGCCCTTCGCCATAGGGACAAATATTCGTAATGTCTCCAACAAGACAAAATGCTTGAGCTGCAGTTTTGTATTCTTTCATATAATCGGTCATAGATACTCTCCTGTTTTTTCTACTATTATACATGTATTTTATAAAAATGCAATAGAAATTCTTTCAATAAATTATGGTATTCTTTCGAAGTTTAAAAAATGAAATAATAAACCGTACCGCAAAATACTTTACAAAAAACAAAGGATCTGATATAATATCCCTATGGAAAGATCGGAAAAAAAATTTTATATGCGCAAAATCTCTAATCTGCTAAACGTAGAAAAGATCGTGACGGTACATTATCAAGCGCTGGCAAAAAATTATATTTTTCCTGAAGAGACCCATGATTTTTGGGAGATCAATTATGCGGATAAAGAAAATGTTTATATTGGCATCGACGGGAAGACAACCCAACTGA
>JBGVRF010000183.1:0-10444 GCA_045128175.1 Candidatus Scatosoma sp. | reverse complement strand
TATACAGGAAAATAAAGATATGCGAGGAATGAAAATATGGCGAGATACATCCTTTGTCCAAAATGTGAACTCAACTACATCGACGCGGACGTGCAGGAGCTTTGCGACGTTTGTTTAAAGACGCTTAGTGGCGAAAAGACGATCGCGGACGATCTGGAGGCGGAGGAGATCGCCGAGGAAACGCAGTACGGTGCGGACGGAATGCCCGTTGTGGAGGTTCGTACGGGGGATATGCACGACGCCTACGAGCCTGATCATACTGAAGAGGAAGAGGATAAGGAGGATGCGTCCTGGCGCAGTTATCTTGCCGAAGATGACGAGGAAAACGTCGATCTCGGCATTCCCGACAGTGAGTTTGAGGATGAGGAAGAACCGGAAGAGGAGGAAGAAGAGATCGAAGAGGAAAAGGACGATTTCGAGTATGTCTCCGTCGACGATTACGATTTTGACGATGACGATGAAGAGGACGAGGAAGAAGAGGAGGATTTCTGATCTCTTCCTTCGCCTTGCGTATAAAAACAGTCGATTTTACGTGATTAAAAACAGTCGATTTTACGTGATGCGACCCCGAACGGTAGAATGTTCGGGGTCGCGTTATTTTGCGTTTTTACGGCGTTTAAAACGCCTTTAAACGTTTGTTAAAGATCGTCTGCATCCTGCACGGGGATTTCCCGCTTGTTTTTCGGTTTGCCGGTATAGCTACCGTTTACGTCCGTATCCGATGGCTTGCTGATGACGTATAAAGCTTGTTCGGTAGGGGCAGGTATGCGATGAGCACCTTTTTTCGGCCGCTTAGTCGTTGTTGCCGCCATTGTTGTAGCTGTGGTTTTCGCTATTTTTGTTGCCGCAGTTTCTGCTACCGCAATTTTTGCTGCCACAGTTCTTTGCTTTGCCGTTCTGGCCGTTTTGGTTGTTGTTCTGATCGTTGTTGTAGTTGTTTTGATTTTTCATAGTTAAATTCCTCCTTATATTATGAAAAAATTAGAAAGCGAGCGTTTTTAGGAAATCCCTTTTATTCGATCTTATTCCGGAAGATTTATTCCCGAACGCCCTCAAAGGGGAGGTGTAGATCGACATAGCCTTGTCCCGCTTTGCAGAGCGGGCACACCTTCCATGCTTCCGTTGCGACGTGCATATAGCCGCATTCGCTACAGATCCAAAGGATAGGCGAATCGTTTTTATACAGCGTGCCATTTTTTACATTTTCGTGAAGGTATTGGAACACGATCTTGTGTTGACCTTCGACCTCCGCGATCATCTTATACAGCGCCGCGATATCCGCAAAGCCTTCTTTTTCCGCTGTTACGGCAAATGCGGGATAGATCTCTTCCATCTCGTTGTGTTCGTCCATAGCGGCAAAGCGCAAGCCTTCCGCCAGCGTACCGGCGTGGAAGGGATATCCTGCGTCTTCCAGATTAATGTTGTCGCGTCCGCCCGTTTTTTCAATGATCTTGTTGAAAAATTGCGTTGCGTGCAACGTTTCGTTTTTCGCAATGACGCGGATGGCGTCGGACAGCGTTTTCAGTTTTTCCTGCATTGCAAGTTTTGCGATCATTTGATATCGCATACCTGCTTGACATTCGCCTGCAAAGCTGCGGGCGAGGTTTTTAAAGGTTTCTGTTTTTTCAAATTGCATAAATAAACTCCGTTCAAATCCCGAAGGCGTCGCCTTCTTGTTTTCAGTATATCCCGTTTTTTTATCTTTATTCGTAAAACGAGGGGAAAATCGCTTGCCAAAACGTACTTTTGCGAGTACAATAATATGGTATATAATATATGGAAACGAAGGGGTGGCGTTATGTTTCACATCGTATTGGTAGAACCGGAAATTCCGCAAAATGCGGGCAATATTGCGCGGACGTGCGCGGCGACGGGTACTCATCTGCATATGATCCGTCCGTTGGGCTTCGAGGTAACGGATAAATATCTCAAGCGCGCAGGGTTGGATTATTGGCATTTGGTAGATATTTCGTATTATGACAGTTTTGCGCAGCTACAGGCGCAATATCCCGATTCGCGTTTTTTCTATTTTACGACCAAGGGCAGGCACCGTCACAGCGACGTAGCGTTTCGGGACGGGGATTTTCTCGTGTTCGGCAAAGAGACGCGCGGGTTGCCCGAAGAACTGCTGATGAAACACGAAAACGAGTGCCTGCGTATCCCGATGTTTTCCGAGGCGAGGTCTTTGAATTTGAGTAATTCGGTTGCGGTAGCGTTGTACGAGGCACTGCGGCAGACGGAGTATTCCGGACTTTTGGAGGAAGGGGAGCTGCACGAGCATAAGTGGAGCGAAGTGAAATAATTTTTTTGTGAAAGTCGCGTATAAAATCATAAAGATCGGTCAATAACTTCCGTGGAAATACACGGAGGTTATTTTTTATGAAAAATGTTTGCATAATTTTTTTATTGTCAATCATAATAAGTTTAACGGCGCTTGGTTTTACCGGTTTTTTGGGCAGTGAAACCGAAAACGGTGGGGGCAGGGTTGCGTATACGTCCGAAACGGGCGGCATAGAGCTTGTGGAAAGCGAGTATTTGCGGATCCATATCCGCGCGGATTCGAACGAGCCTGCGGCGCAGTCGGTAAAATATTACGTACGTGATGCGATCGTTTCCTATCTCACGCCGATGGTGGCGGAATGTGAAACGAAGGCGGAGGCAGCAAAGACGCTTTCCTTGCATTTGGGCGAATTGGAAGGAGTGGCTTCCGAAGTGTTACGGGAGAAAGGATTTTTCTACGGCGCGACGGCGGAGTTGACGGTAGAGTGTTTTCCTACCCGCGTATATGGGGAATATACGTTGCCTGCGGGAGAATACGCGGCGCTGATTGTGCGGTTGGGTAGCGGCGAAGGGGATAATTGGTGGTGTGTGGTATATCCGCCCTTGTGTTTTGCAGCGGACAACGGTACGGACGTGATCTATAAAAGCAAGATACAAGAGATTATCGAGGCGTGGAAGACGAAATGAGGGTAGCAGGGTTGCGCTGAGATTTGTTGACGAAAAAATTTCTCCAACCGTATAGGCAGTACATAGGAGGAATGAGAATGAAAAAGTCTATCAAGAAAGGCGTTTTAACAGCCGCGCTTACGTGCGGATTGTTGTCCGCGGCGGCACTTGGCGGCGTAAGCGGTTACGTTTCGCCCACATATGCCGCTGTGGCGCGTATAGAGAATGTGGAAACGGTTACCGCGGTGGCGGTACTGCGTCAAGGCGCGCAAGGCGGCGAGGTGAAAGAGGTTCAGCGCCGTTTGAAAATGTGGGGATATTATAACGGCAGTGTGGACGGCGTATTCGGCGCGGGTACCAAAGCCGCAGTGATCGCATTCCAAAAAAAGAACGGACTCACCGCTGACGGCGTGGTAGGGAAAGCAACGTATAAGGCGCTGGGTATGAACAGTTCGTATCAAGTACTGGCAGGACAGTCTTCTTCCTCGTCGTCTACGCAGAATACGAACGGATTTTCCAGCTCGGACGTATATTTGTTGGCAAAGACCATTTATGCGGAAGGACGCGGCGAGCCGTACACCGGTCAGGTCGCGATCGGTGCAGTGGTACTGAACAGAGTGCGTCACCCGTCTTTCCCGAACACGATTTCGGGCGTTGTTTATCAAAAGCACGCGTTTACCGCTGTGACGGACGGGCAGATCAATCTTACGCCCAACGAAACGGCGATGAAGGCGGCGCGCGATGCTATCAACGGCTGGGACCCGACCGGTGGCGCGATCTATTATTATAACCCTGCCGTGGCGACGAGTGCATGGATTTTTGATCGGCAGACGGTCACAGTGATCGGCAAGCATATTTTCGCTATTTAAAAACGCGTATAACAGTCGTTTTGTTTTTTTGCGGACAAGGAATTAAGGAGTAAAATGATGAAAAAGAAAACAACGGAAATTGCAACCAACGTGTCCTCGGGCGCGGAGAAGGTGGAAAATATCGAAAAGGAACTGAAAAAATCCCGTTCGGGCAGTTCCGAGCAAGTTACGAAAACGGTGAAAAAGACGGCCCGGCCCGCGCAAAAAGAGGAAAGCGCATTGGAAGAAGCTGCTTTGGGTAGCGAACGGACCGAAACGGAGACCGCGACGAAGTCGGTGGTGAAAAAGAGAGCCGGCGCACAGCCTGTCAGCGGCAAGGCGGAGGCGGAAAGCGAAGCGGCAAAAGCGCGCGTGGAGGCTGCTTTGAAGCGTAAAGAATTGCAGGAAAAACGTAAGGCCGAGCGCGCGGAAAAGACAAAGAAAAAGGTCGAGGAAAAGGCAAAGAAAGCGGCTGAAAAGAAGGCGGTCGTGGCAAAGCGTACCGCAGAGAAAAAGGCGTTGATCGAAAAACGCGCGGCGGAAAAGAAAGCCCTCGCGGAAAAACGCAAGGCAGAGCGCGAAGCTGCGATCCGTGAGCGTGCGCACGCGAAGGCAAATAAAAATCAGGCGAATTCCCGTAAAAAGACCGAACGGAAGCGTGCGAAGAAGAATAAGCAAAACGGCGGAGAAAAGGGGTATGGCGGCTGGTTGGCGGCGGTGATCGCACTCGGTGCGGTGACGTTGGCGCTCGGCGCGACGGTGACTGTCGGGGCGCTGAATATGGCGCGTAATAATAAGGCAATGATGTCTTCGCACAGGGGTACCATGTACGAGTTGACGGGGGTCATGGAGCACGTAGACGACGATCTTGACCGTATCCGTATCTCCAATTCTTCCGCGCAACAAAGCCGTATCCTGACCGACCTTTTGGTGCAGGCGCGTCTGGCTGAGTCCGATCTTGAAAAACTGCCGATCACCGCAGAATCGGATACCAACGTGTCGTCGTTTATTAACCGTACTGCGGCGGAATGCGAGCGCTTGCTGGGAAAATTGCGCAATGGCGAAACGCTGACGAAAGAGGACGGGGAACGTCTAGAGCGTCTGTATCAAGCCAATCACCGTATCCGTAGCGAACTGGACAAGCTGATGGAAAACATGACGGATAAGGATATTATCGATTATATCAAAGACGGAGTGGGAAGCATCGGGGAGGCACTCGGTCGTTTGGAAAAGATGACGTTAGAGGAAAACCGCGCGGCGTTCGAACAGAAATTCAACGAATTGAAGGAAGCCGGTAAGAGAGCTTTGCCGGGTGGCGGAAAGAAGTCGGAGAACGAGAAGAATGCCGAGGAGGGGAAGAATTCCGCTAGTGCAGACAAGAACGCAGAGGGGAACACGGAGAATAAAAAGACGGAAAAGGGCGCCGGCGCGGAAGGTTCGGAAAAACGCATTGAGCCTGCTCGAGCGGAAGAACTGTGTAAAAAATATTTCCCCGATTATAACATTGAAGAATTCCAGTGCGTCGGCGAAACGGTTTCACATTCGTTTGCGGCGTATAACGTACAGGGATACGACGACAAGGGCACGCTGTTGTTCGCTGAGCTCAGTCAGGAGGACGGTAAACTGTTGCGGTTCGATTATTACGAAGAATGCAAGAGTGAGAACTTCAATCTCGAAAACGCGGAAAAGATCGCGGAGGAATTTCTGGAGGCGCTCGGTTACGAGGATATGGAGGTCGTACGTTTCCGTGAAAACGGTACGACGACGGATTTCACCTTCGTGTACGAGGATGACGACGTTGTGTATTATCCCGATGAAGTGCGGATCAAGGTCTGCCGTACGCGCGGTGTAGTGACGGGTATGGATGCGACCAAATATCTGAAAAATCACCGTACCAGGGTTGAGCCGAACGTAAAGATCAACCTTGCAGATGCGCAGGCGAAGCTGCACGAAGGGCTGGGGGTGGAGTCTTCCCGTCTGGCAGTCGTAAAGACGGCAAGGGGAGAACGTCCCGCATACGAATTCCTTTGCTCGTACGGCGAAGAGATGTATTTCGTCTACGTTGACGCAGGCAACGGCGAAGAGATCTCGATCGTGAACGCAAAACAGATCGGTTGATTGAAAAGCGAAAAAAGCCGAGTCGGAAGTTTCCGATTCGGCTTTATCCTATACCAGGTATGAGATGAAGTATATTTTCGTTAAATAACGACGATGTCCATCGCCTTGAATTGTTCCTTCAGTGCGTCGGGGAACGCATCGTCGGTGATCAGCACATTGATATCTTCGGCACGCGCGAATGTGTAGGGCTTGATTTTACCGATTTTCGAGCTATCCAACATCATGTACGTGAATTTTGCTTTCTTGCAAATGACGCGAAGAAGCTCGGCTTCTACTTGCGAACTGCACGAAAATCCGTTTTCGGGTGTGAATGCCGCGGCGGCAATGATCGCCAGTTCGAAATTCGTATCCGTGAAATAGACAGAGGAGAAAGAGGACGCGGTGGAGAGGTTTTCCTTGATCAGTTGCCCGCCAAGCAGGTTGACCGCAACGTTTTTCTTTTTCGCAAGCTCGGTGGCGACTGCCAGACCGTTGGTAAATACGTTACAGTTTTTATCGGGCAATTCTTTGGCAAGGTACAGCGCTGTCGAACCGCCGTCGATGAAGATGGACGCGCCGTCGTCGATAAGACCTGCTGCTTTTTGCGCGATGACGATCTTTTCGTCCGTATGAATGGTCGTTTTTTTGGTGTACGGTTCACCCGAAGTTTTCTGTACCTCGCGCACGGACATGGCGCCGCCGCGTACTCGGATGATTTTCCCTTCTTCTTCAAGCTGGAACAGATCTCTGCGTAAGGTCATCTGCGATACGTTGGGAAAGTATTCTTCCAGCTGTTCCAAAGAGAGCTTGCCTCTCTTATCCAAAAGCTCTGCTATTTCCGTGATACGTTCTCTTTTCATTGCAAAATCTCCTTTATAGTTCTCTATTATCAAATTTATCACAAAAATATCAAAAAAGCAAGCGAAATGAGTGAAAAATTTAATTTTTCTTTTTATTTTTCACAAATTTTACGTTTTTTATATTTGTTTTCGTTCAATTTTCACAAAAAAATTTTTTTGAGTATGTTGCTTATGCTTGATTTTTTTGCTTTTACTTGCTATAATAGAAAGGAAATTGACAGTATAGCAAAGGAAGGGAAGTTACGATGTACGATTTTATTACCGATCTGGACGCATATTTTTGTGAAAAGTACGCCAATTATGACAAGCTTTGCGTATTGCCGGGATATAAAATGCCCAAGATGCAGGATACGAAGGTGCGCGAGGACGGCAGGACATACGCGTATACGTTGCCTGCGAATACCATGCGTCTTGCCACGCAAGAGAAAAAGGACGAGCTTTTAACAGAGCTGAAAAAGCAGATCGTCGACAAGACGTTTTCCTTCTCCTTTTGTCCGTACAGCGGTTTCCGACGGATTAAAAATATATTTTCTAAATTCGCGTTTTATAAAAATCTGAAGCTTGTACTGGGAAAATATAATCTTTCCGAAAAGGACGCGGGGGAGCTTCTGGACGTTTCGGAAGAGATCTGGACGGGGATCTGTTCGGGTAAGTATGCGCCGACGAAAAATTTGATCCTTTCTTTGGCGCTTGCGGCACATTTTTCCTACGACGATGCGGTCAGCCTGTTGACGCTTTGCGATTTCGAGTTTGATTACTCGGTGGAAAAGGACGTTGTCGTATCCTATCTTTTGAACAACAAGGTCTATAACCGTGGCATGATCGACGCGGCACTTGCGGAGTATAAGATCGCCAATTTGTTTTTAAAATAAAAAACTTTGGAAAAGCCCGTCGGAAAAAGTTGCTTTTTGCCCGTGGGCGTGTTATAATGATAAAAACCGAATATCCGAGCGGAAAAAGAGTAGCTTTTACCGGACTTGCCAAAACCAGAGAGTCGCGCCGTTGGCTGGAAGCGCGTCAGGGCAACGAGAAGCGAAAGTGCGTTTTCGCGTTAGCAGGACAGACTAATCCTCTGCGGTAGCCACCGTTATCGGGCGTACGAGGGAAAAATTCCGTGTTTTTGCGGTTTTTTCCGAAATAAAGTGGAACAGCGGTCAACAGCGCCTTTATACAATGGTATAGAGGCGTTTTTTATTTTCTTATGGAACGGCTTAACCGTTCCGTGAAAGGAGGTCGTTATGTGGTTTAAAAACCTCAGGGCGGACATTAAAGCAGCGAAGATGAACGATCCCGCGGCGCGGAATTCGTTTGAGATCTGGCTGACGTATTCGGGTGTGCACGCGTTGTCGTGGCATCGGGTCGCGTATTTTTTTCATAAAATAAAGCTGAAGCTATTGGCGCGTATTATCAGCCAGATGGCGCGGTTTTTCACGGGGATCGAGATACATCCCGCAGCGAAGATCGACGGGGGCGTGTTTATCGATCACGGCTCGGGCGTGGTCATCGGCGAAACGGCGGAGGTGCATAAGGGCACAGTCATCTATCAAGGGGTGACGCTCGGCGGTACGGGCAAGGAGCACGGTAAGCGCCATCCGACGATCATGGAAAACGTAACGTTGTCGGCGGGCGCGAAGGTGCTTGGCGGGTTCACCGTCGGCAAGGGCGCGAAGATCGGCGCGGGCGCGGTGGTGCTTAAAGAGGTTCCGCCTTACGCGACGGTGGTGGGGATTCCGGGGCGTATCGTGCGCATCCGCGTGCCGGAACAAGAGGAGTCGGCGCATACGGGCATCATTACCGTAGCGGCGCTGAATGCGGAGATCAAAGCAGAGGAAGCGGAAGCAAGAGAAGAGGCTGCGAAGGAGGCAGCAAGACTTGCGGAAGAAGAACGAAGCGGAAAGAAAGCGTAAACTTTTCGGTAGTTATTCATCGGTGATACGTAATACCCAGGTATGCGTTCACATATGAAGATCAGGATAAAACAAGGAGAATGAAGATGAAAATTTACAACACGTTGACAAAGAGAAAAGAAGAATTTATTCCTTTGGAGGGAAATAAAGTAAAGATGTACGCCTGTGGCATCACGGTATCGGGCGAAGCGCATATCGGACACGGGTATCAAGCTCTTATTTACGATATCATGCGCAAATATCTTAAAAAGTTGGGTTATGACGTTACGTATGCCCGTAATTATACGGACGTAGACGATAAGATCATTGCGAAGTCTCACGAAACGGGCATTCCCGCAGACGAATATGCGGCGAAAATGATCGAAAATATTAACGGAGTCATGGAAAAATTCCACGTGGACGACCCCGACGTGTGGCTGAAAGCAACGGAAAATATCGGGAACATTATCGAGTTCGTTTCCACGCTGATCGAAAAAGGACACGCGTATCCGACCAAGAACGGCGACGTGTACTTTGACGTAGAATCCTTCCCCGGTTACGGCAAACTGTCCAACCGCAACATTGAGGACGCTTTGGACGGCGTGCGCGTAGACAACGACGACGAAAAGAAGAACGCGTACGATTTTGCTTTGTGGAAGAGCGCGAAGCCGGGCGAGATCTGTTGGGATTCACCTTGGGGCAAAGGCAGACCGGGCTGGCATATCGAATGTTCGGCGATGAACCGCGCGGCGTTCGGCGAGCAGATCGACATTCACGGCGGCGGGCGCGATTTGATTTTCCCGCACCATGAAAACGAGATCGCGCAGACGGAAGCGCTGACGGGCAAGCAGTTCGTCAAATATTGGACGCACAACGGTCTTATTAAGGTCAACGGCCAAAAGATGAGCAAATCGCTGGGTAACAGTCTGTTGCTTGCCGAGCTTTTGGAGAAATATTCGGACGAGGCGGTGAAATTTGCGTTGCTTCAAACCAACTACCGCAACGATATCAACATCACGGACGACCTGTTTCCCGAGGCGGAAAAGCATTTGTACGATTTCTATTCCACGCTTGCGACGATCGACAAGATCATGAGAAAATTCAAGGGCATGGAGCTGACGATCGAAAACGAGGACGCATTAGAAGCGGCAAGCTTTGCGGAAAAGGTAGATGCGGAGTTCAATGCCTGCATGAGCGACGATTTCAACACCGCTTTGGCGCTTTCCAATTTGTTCGGATATTTCAAAGAGCTGAAAAAGCTGTTGGCGACGGAAAAGGCGGGAAAGCTGTTTATCGCGCTGAGCGGCGCGGTGCAGATCCGCAAAACGTATTCGTTGTTGGGGCTGTTTGAAAAGACGCCCGAAGAATACGTGTCATGGTACGATGAAAAGAATGCGGGATCGATCCCTGCGGAGGTAAAAGCGATTGCGGAAGAACGTTGGGCGGCAAGGACCGCGCGCGATTGGGCGAAGAGCGACGAGCTGCGCGCGAAGCTCGTTGAGTTGGGGTATTCGGTCAAGGACAGCAAAACCGGTTACGAATTGACAAAAATTTGAGCTGTTGACGCAACCCTGGGCACCTCGTTTTTATTTAGATGTGCGCTATGCGGGTTAAATGAAATTGTTTTAAAAGGTAACGAAAAAGAAAAGCAGGATCTTGGTCCTGCTTTTTTTACATCACACGGCAGAGGAAACAACAAAGAACTACGGAAGCGAGGTAGGATATCATCGCGATAACGATCGCTATGCCGAGTTTTTTGCGTTTGAGCCCCGCAAAATATACCGCGCCGATATAAAACACCGTTTCC
>JBGVRF010000182.1:0-16766 GCA_045128175.1 Candidatus Scatosoma sp. | reverse complement strand
TATAACAAAATCAAGACTCTTAGCGACGTGGGGCTTGGATATATCAAGCTGGGGCAGAGTTCGACGACTCTTTCGGGCGGCGAGGCGCAGCGTGTCAAATTGGCGACCGAGCTTGCCAAACGCTCGACGGGCAAGACTTTTTATATCCTCGACGAGCCGACGACGGGCTTGCATAGTTATGACGTTGATAAGCTGATTAAGATATTGTTACAGTTGCGCGAGGGCGGCAATACGGTGCTTGTTATCGAGCATAATCTCGACGTTATCAAGACGGCGGATTATATCATCGACCTCGGTCCTGAGGGCGGAAACGGCGGCGGTGAGATTGTCTGTGAAGGCTCGCCCGAAGAAGTGGCGCAAGTAAAAAACAGCTACACGGGTCAGTTTTTAAAAAAGGTGCTGGAAGCGGATTGACAGAAACGTCAACGCACCCCCGGTATGGACGTATATAAAAAACACGCTTCAAAAGAAGCGTGTTTTTATCTGCATATTCCGATCATTTCTTCAAAACGATTTTTGCGCCGTCCTGTTCAATGGTCAACGTTTTGCCGTCGCATTCGCAAACCTGCGGTTCGTCGTCGATCGTGATCTCAACCTTGCCGTCTTCCGTTTTCGTCCACGTACCGGTTTGGGTCTCCACGTCTTCAAGAGCCGAAGTCGACATGCTCACCGTGCCGTCTTCATTAAGCGTAATGGTCATATAGTCTTCGTTAAGCGTCATCATTCCCATAAATTGCTCGCCCGCGTTGATCTCGATCTGTACGCCGCCTTCGGAATAGGACATACTCGAAAATTTGTACGTACCCTCGATCTTCGCCTGACAGCCCGCGAAAACAAGACTGAAGCAAAGTAAGAGCCCCATAAGGATCGCGCCAATAAAACGTTTTGTTCTTGCCATAAGAACACCTCCATTAAGATTTTGTACTACCATTATAGCATATCGAATGGAGCGTGTCAAGCGTTGACAGATAAATTTTTTAATAAATTATTTCATCGTCAAGCGAGCGAACGGAACCTTTACAAACGCTTGATTTTTACGTTTCCGCACAGCACATCGGAATAGGAGTACGCGGTTTTGCCCAGAAAATCCTCGTCGTCGGGTTTGACGGTGAACAGCGCGGGATAGATCCCCGATAAAATTCCCGAATAGTTCAAGGTTTTGTTTCTGCCCAAATTTACGCGGACTGCCACGCGTTGCGCCGAGCAGTCTTTTACCATTTGTTTGACGTCTTTGATGTTTTTGGTCGGTTTTATCATACGATAAGTATGCGCGAAAACGCCGTTTTTTATGCCTGTAAAGACAAAATTTTCCATATTTCCGCAGGATTTCTTTTTCGATACGGTTCTATTCATGTTTGCATCGACATAAAATGGAAAGGCAACGAAGCCGAAAAAGGAGAGAAAAGATGTCTGTAAAACCGCAGTATGAAACTTATCGTTACGTCGGAGAGATCTGCCGTCTGAAAAGCCAATCCATTGTAGAATGTCGCCTACCCGGCAGTGAGATCAGTGCCGTGCTCGCTGTGCACGCAAAGCTCGTGCCCGATACTTGCGCCTGCGCGGACGGGGAGGTGACCTACAACGGAAAATTATTGCTCATTATCGTCTACGAGGATGGCGAGCGCAAGATCTGCCGCGCGGAACGGGGCGCGGAGTTCTTCCATAAAGCGGATGGCGCCGCCGTCACGCCCGCTTGTTTCGCAAAATCCCGTTTGACCGCCGAAAACGTGACCTGCCGCCGCGAAGGATCGGGCTTGTACGTTTCCGTCGTGGTGGACGCGGCGTTGACCGTTTACGGTAGTAAACAGATCGAATACCTTTCGGGTGGCGACGGCATCGTCGCGAAAAAAGACTCGATCACCGTTTGTCGCACCGTCTGCGTGTCGGGCGAAACGGAATCAGAGGACGAATTCGAAACCGATTACGTTGGAGATATCCTGTTGCACAGCGAAAACGCAGTCGTCAACCATGTCAGTGCAAACGCAGGTCAGATCGAGGTGGAAGGGGAGCTCAATCTCAATATTTGCGTTTTGAAAAGTGACGAATCCATTTGCTCGTACGAGCGACTGATCCCTTTCCGCATGCAGGTCCCCTGCGACGAGGCGTTTGGCAGAGTGTCCGCTGGTGCGCGCGTGGACGTAAAATCGGCGCGGCTGGTCGCGGGCTCGGACGAGGAAAAGGGAAAGTGCAAAATTGTTTTGTCTTACTGCTTGGCGGCGGATTGTTTCCTGTCGGTGAAAGAGGATATTTCCATTGTGTCCGATGCGTTTTCGACGACTGAGGAATTGTTGCTAAAAAGAAAAAACGACGGGGGCAGGTATTTGACGAACCATATAAAATGCACCGAACGCATCAGCGGAACGGCGGCCCTCTCGCCCGAGATCGACAGCGAATACACGTTGCAGGCGGCGGTATTGCCGCACGCAGAGATCGTCTGTCGTAAGGGCGAACGGGGCATGGAGGCGGAAGGAATTGCGCAAGCGGAGGTCATTTTGCGCGGCGCGGACGGTGGATATCGCAAGGCAACGCTGTCTTTGCCCTTCCTATTTCCCGTGGAGGCGAACGGCGACGTTCTGGAGGTAGATTGCGTTGTTTGCGGATTAAACGTGCGCCGTAAAAAAAGCGGCGAAACGGAAGCGGAGGCGACTTTGAAGCTGTGCATTCGTACGTATGAAGAGCGGAACTGGGAATACGTCGGCGAGGCGGCCGAGGGAGAGGAATACGGTGAAAACGACAGCGCGTTTTCCGTCTTTATCCCGCGCGCAGGCGAAGATCTGTGGCAGGTCGCAAAGCGTTTGTCCTGTCCGCCCGAAGAACTGCAAAAAAGTAATCCCGAGCTGGAGTTTCCCGTAAAAGAAGGGGAAAGGATCTACGTTTACAGACAAATCAAGTAAATTTCACAAAAAATCTGCAAGAATTTGCTGTAATGTATTGAAATTTTGTGAAAAATATGGTACAATAAAACAGAGAACGCGCGGCGGGTGTTCCTCGCCGCCGTTTTTGGATGAAAAATTCGGTTGAAGTGATGTATCAGGTCAAGATCAGGTCGTACGCAAAACTCAATTTAACGTTGGAGATCGTCGGCGTATCGGGCGGGTATCATATGCTCGATTCTTTTGTGACGAGCGTCGATCTGTCCGATCTCATCGTGCTTAGAAAGCGCAAGGACAGGCTGAGCGCGGTCACGATGCGCGGGTTGGGCAGCGAAAGCATACCGCCCGAAAAAAACAACGCGTTGAAAGCCGCAGAGGCGTTTTCGGAAACGTTCGGCTGCAACGGCGCAGAGATCACCGTATATAAAAATATCCCCATCGGCGCCGGCTTGGGCGGTTCGTCTGCGGACGTTGTCGGGGTGCTTAACGGTATGGCGCGGATGTACGGCGTGACCGATCGCGCGGCGCTTAAAGCGCTGGCGGACAGGCTGGGAAGCGATACGGGATATATGCTTGACGGCGGTTTTGCGCGGATGCAGGGCAGAGGGGAACGGGTGACCCGCCTTCCCATTGATGAAACGTTGCATTTTTTGCTGTTTTGCCCCCCTTCCTCCGTTTCCTCGGGCGAATGTTACCGTCAGTTTGATAAAACGTACGCCGACGCGCCAAAACGGGAAAACCGTACGGAAAAATGTATTGCCGCATTTATGAGCAATGACATAAACGACGGGGGCAGGTATTTGACGAACGCTCTTTTCGAGGCTGCCGCAAGCCTGAACGGGGATGTGAAAGCCGCGTTCGAAGCGGCGCAGACCTTTTCACCTTTGGGGGTGACGATGACGGGTTCGGGAAGCTGTGTCGCGGCGTTGTTTGAGACGAAAGAGCTGTGCGAATGGGCGCAGAGCCGTTACAAGGGCAAGTGCCGTACGTACGTTGTAAAAACGGTAAAGCCCGATTACGTCGGCAAGAAGCGTTCGTTTTTCCGCAATCCGTTCGCACTATCGGATGAAGAAACGGAAGGACTCGGAGAGTGACGGTAAAAATTCCTCTTTCCGAAAAAATATAACCGAAAATAAAAAACGGAGACAAGCTATGGAAGAAAGAATTATCGACGACGAATACGGCAGAGGTATACGTCTGAAAAAGACGAAGGACGGTTACGTGGACGTAACGGACGAACTGGCGGAGAACGCCGAAACGGAAGGTGTTGAAGCCGAAGTCGCCGCGGAAGAAGAAGGGGAAGAAGTTTCTTTCGAATTTCCCGTCTTTGACGTGGAAGAAGAGGACGAGGATTTGATCGGTCTGGATCCCGAAGAGGCGGCGCGTATCCGCCGCGAGCGCGAGGAAGCCGCCGCGCAGCGTCGCGCGGAATATGAGCGGCTTTGTGCGGAAGGCGACGAGTTACTTGCGCAGGAAAGCTTTCACGCGGCAGAGCTGAAATACGAAAAGGCGTTGAAGCTGGATGAAGAGGCTACGAACGCGTCTGTCGGGTATTGGCGAGCAAAAACGGCGAACTTTACCAATCCCGACGTGTTGGTGGAAGAGTATCTCGAGGAAGGGATAGAGAGTCTCGAATACGATCTCGGCTACACTGCGATCGACGTGATTAAACGCGATTATCGCGATTCGTTCCAACGTCGTTTGGACGAACTGACGGCGGAGGAAGGTCCGATTGCCGAAGCATTTGAGGCGAAGCAGGCAAAAAGACGGGAATATCTGAAGGCTCGCGTAAAAACGTCGATACTTGCGTTTACGGTTGCCGCGCTGCCCTTGATCGTAGCGTTGATCCTGACGGTGGTGTTCGGATTAAAGAATTTTACGATTTCCGACGATCGGTACATTATTCCGACGATCATTTGCGGCGGGATCGCACTCGTGACGTTTATCGTGTTCATGGTATTCACCAATAAGTTGATCAACGCTTGCCGTATGCGTCGCGCAAACGAGCGTCTGGACACGACGGAGGAGGGTGAAAAGCTGGCGAATATCCGCGTATATAAAGAATTGTACGAAGACCTTTTGGCTGAACCTACGGATGAGGACGAGGAAGAAACGGAAAACGTGGAAGAACAGACGGAAGAATGATTTTTGAAAAAGCGAATATAAAACAGAGCGGAGATATTTTCTTCGCTCGTTTTATTTTTATATGGAAGTGAAAACAACCGTCGGTTGCGGAAAAGAACAACGAACGGTTGGCTAAAAACAACCGATAGTACGTTGATTTTTGCAGAGAGAGCTGTTATAATTTAAGCAGAAAATTTTTATGAGAGGTTTTAATCATGAAAACGATTGGTCAAAATATTGCGTATTATCGCAAAGCAAAAGGATTTACGCAAGAAAATCTTGCGGAGATATGCAACGTATCGCCGCAAGCTGTTTCCAAATGGGAGAACGATATCGCCTGCCCCGACATTACCCTCTTAAAAGGGCTTGCGCGTACGTTCGGTATTAGCGTGGATGAGCTTTTGGACGACGGAGAAAGTCCCGTTACAAAGCTTTCGGAGACGGCGAAAGGAATACTTTTAAAGATACGCATCGTGGACAAAACGGATAAGGTAAGCGTCAATCTGCCCGTCGCGCTGATAGAGTTGCTGTTGCAAAACGAGCAGTTGAAGGAACGCGTTTTTTCGGGAGAAAAATCCAAGCGGTTCGCCTCGATTGATTTCAAGCAAGTACTCGAGCTGATATCCCTCGGCGTGATTGGTAAGCTTGTGGAAATCGAAGCGGGAGGGGATGAACGCGTAGAGGTATGGGTGGAATGAGGATCATTTTGACTGAAGGGGGAAAGACGTGGAAGATCGTACTTCCGATGAAAACCGTTTTGAAACTTGCGTTAAAAAAAGGAGTTGTGACGGAGGAAAACGGCAACGCAAAATTGCTTCGCGAGATATCCGCTTGCCTGAAAGCATATAAAAAAGAATACGGCTCCTTCGTCTTGCTGGAGGTGGAAGAACGCGGAGAAGAATACGAAAAGATCACGATCGTCGTTTGACGGCAAATAAAGACCCGCTATACTTTATCAAAAGTATAGCGGGTCGATTTATTTAGGTTTGGTTACAAATTTCGAAAAACTTATTTGTCTTTTTTCGTGTTTGCCGTTACGCGCGCTTTTGCCGCTTTCTTTTTACGGGACCAAGCAATGATCTTACGGGTGATGATGATCGCGATTACGATGATCAAAACGCCTGCAACCGCTAACGAGCTTGCAAGAAGCGCAATGTTCGTATCGTTGCTGTGGTCGTGGTCATCTTCCGCGTCGTCAGACGAAGTGTCGTCATCCGTAGCGTCCGCCGTTACCGTGACTTCGGACAACGCGTAATCCGCATACGCTTCATACGTCAATTCTTCTGAATATTTCAGATATGCAACGCCCGAAGTATAATCGGTGGATACATAGCTTTCATAAGAATTGCCTACTTCGTTTTCATCGATCGTTTCATTGTAACGGAGATATTTTGCGCTGTCATAGAAAGAGAATGCATTTTCGAAATACAACCCGAGACTGTCGTTTGTATCGATCGAGCTCTGTCTGTCCGCGATCAGTTCACCGAACGAGGTTTCATCAACGTCCGAGGGCTTGTACGCGTCAAAGATCGCATAGGTGCCTGCGTCGTTCAGCGTTCTGCCGTCTCTCGAACCGCTCCACACTTCAAGGCGATAATTCTTCGCGGTATCGCCCGTGTGCACGTAGAAGGTCACGGTCGCCCATTTTCCATTGGTGTTGCCGATCTCGAAATACAGCCCCTCGCTCGTTTCCAGTGCCTCGTAACGAGAATCCAGCTTCTCAACGGAGGTGAGGCAGTTCACTTCGATCTGCATCGCTCTGTCTGCATAATATTTACCGTCTTTTGCATAGAATGCGATGCCGTCCTGGCCTTCGTTATCCCATTGACTGTTGTAGTTGTAGGAAGCGCCGCCTTCCGCAACGATCAGGTTGCCTTCGGAGTCTTTTTCATAATTTGCAAGATTTGCATAGTACGCATTCGCGTCGATACCGCTTTCCACAGCGTATCTCCATTCGGGATTGAGTTTGTACAGGCCGTTGGGTTGAAGCTTGAAGGCAACGTTTTTCTTATTATTGAAATGCTCGTCTGCAGGATCACTGTCGCAAACGTTACCGTTTTCGTCGTACCAGAAGCTGACCTGTCTGCCGACGGACAAGAGGTTTTGGCGGGAATCGTCGTCCGCGTCCACGAGATATACGTAAGCCGTACCGTTCGTTTTTACGCGGAGAGAAATCGTCGAATAGGTGCTTGCCGAGATAGAGGTCGTCGTGCCGATGAAACCATATGCGCTTTCCTGTGCCTTTTCATTATAAATAACGAGAGGCTGCGTCGCGTTGCCGAATACACTGGCCCAATCCGAACCGCCGAGCGTGTTCAGGATCGCAGTATATTTTTCGTTTTCTACCTTCTTGCCGTCTTCGTTTTCAATCTGAACGTATTCTTTATTCAAAAGGCCGGCGGTCGCAAGAGTGTTGATGGCGGTGTCGTTGCTACCTACCTTTACGTACGCGCTGTCGCTCGTTACGCCCTTGTAGTTCTTCGCGTTCGCATATCCGTTCTTGATTGCGTCGGTGGGAACGCCCGCAACGGCGTCGAACCCGCTGTCGCCTGCTGCTACGATCTCATCTTTCTGCAAGGATACGAGCTTTGCGTACGTGCCGCTTGCAGCCGAATCGAATTCGCTCTTATCCATGTTCTTCATCGTGAAGCCCGCAAATGCCGCGAAACCTGCGTAATATTGCGATTTCGTTGTGCCGACTACCGTCGTGGGACCGTAGGTGAAGGAAAGGGAGAAGGTTTCGACGTCGTCCGTGTCGTTTGAGATAAAGAACAGACACTGCTGCCAACCGTCGTAGATATCCTCGTCGTCGCCGACTTCGACGCCTGCGATGGTCGTCGTGTCGATGGAGGAAATAGAGGTCTTATTGTTGCCGTCGTTTAACGTGATGCCTGCGCCCGTGAAGCTGTTCATTTCCGACGTCTTCACGTAGAAGGAAAGAGCAAGATATTCGCCTGCGTTCACGGAGAAGGTATATTGGGATTTTGCCGTATATGCCGCGCCGTTTGCGCTCATGAGCAACAATGCGTCCGTATCTTTCAGGAATTCGTCCTCCGCAAAATAATCTTCATAGATCTTCGCAAGGTATTTGTTGGAATTGTTCTGAAGAGACGCGAGGTTGATCTTGCCGACGGAATCGTTCGTCGTGTCAAAGCCGAGACCGGGATAAACGGGATATTCGGTGCCGTTTGCAGCGGTGTATTCCGTGGTGCCGCTCGTGTTCTTTTCCGTCGTGGGCTTCGGAGTACCGATCGTGTCAAGGAAGCTGAAGGCTTCGAATTCACCGTAGAAATCGAGTGCGAATTTGCTTGCGTCCGATTCGGCTGCGTCGACAGTCTTTTCAGTCTTGGTTTCCGCAAAACCGACCGTCAGATCGGCGTCGGAAGTCTCGTTTTCGAAAACCGCGTTATCGATAGTTTCGCATTGAAGGTCGTCGAAGAACGCGTAACCGTTGACGTATTCCATTCTGTCCGTGCCACCGCCTTGACCCAGACCGAGCACCACCGTGAAAGTCGTGTCCGAATACGTCGTGCCGCGGAGATAGAAGGAGTACTGTACCCAGCCGTTGTTTTCCGTCACGCCTTCGGTGTTGATGTTCTTCACCTGGAACGCGTCCATCGTCTTGCCGCCGACGGTGTGCGTAACGCTGATGTAAGCGCCTCTACCCACTGCGTCCTGCGATTCGCCTGCGGTGTTTGAGGTCTTAAGATCGCTCGTCTTTACCCAAACGGAGAATTTTGCCGATGTTCCTGCCTTCACCGTAACGGTGGAGGAAGAGGTGTATTTCTGCGCGGTGCCGAGCGTTTTGTAGGAAGACGACTCGTATTCGTTGTGGATCATGAGGATCTTGGTGTCGTCTGCGTTTTCATCGCCCTCGGCGTAATGGGTACCGGGATTTTTGCAGGTAGGAAGATCCTCGCTGTCGATGTTGAAGGACTGATAGAAATTTTCCAGCTCTTCCGAGATCTTCAAATCATCGTTTTCCTCTCTGTCCTCCCAAGCTTCGTAAAATTCAAGCTTGTCCTTGGAGGTAAGGGTATCCCATTTCGATTCGGCTTCTTCGTTGGTAAGTGCGGTGGGATCGTCGACGGTGTTGGTCGTCAGATCTGTCCATTTTTCCGCGGAAACGTCAATGATACCGCTTGCCGATTTCGAAGAAAGCGCGCTCCCTGACGTCGTGGAGTTGACTGCGCGCGTCCAGCCGGTGACGGAGGTGCCGATGAGGTTGAGCCCGTCGTTGGTGTTGAAGGTTTCAAACCCTGCGTTCTTGATGAGACCGGTGTCTTTCACTTCTTCCGTCGTAGTAGAGGAGGAAGAGGAGGAAGACGAGTCGGAGGAATCCGTACAAGCGGCAAGCGCGCCTGCGGAGGTTGCCATCATCGCCGATAAGCAGAGTGCAAGAAGTTGTTTCTTGCGTTTTTCGATACTTGTTTTCATGTAACCACCTTTTTTTGGTTTGTTGTTTTATACTTTTGTTTTCGGCCTTACCTTTTCGGATAACGTAAAAAACGTTTCGTTGGGTGCCTTAGACCTACACTATACTATTTTAATACAAAATCGTTTTGTTGGCAAGCATTTCTGCCTGAATTTTTGAAGAAAAACTGTTAAAAATAAAAAAAATTACGCAAAATGGATAAAAAGAGGAAAGAATTGGGTGCGCTTGGGCGAGACTTTATACCGTCGGTTCCATATTTTTCCGTTTTTGCCGAACGGAAAAATGCGTTCCCGAAAGGAGCATTTTATGCAAAACGCAAAAACGAAAAATATACAACGCGTGATTTGCGGCGTGGTCGTGGGTGCGGCAAACAGCTTGTTCGGCGGAGGAGGCGGAATGATCGCCGTGCCTCTTCTGACAAAAACGGGATTGGAGGAAAAGCGGGCGCACGCAACGGCGATCCTGTTGATCCTGCCCGTATCGGCGTTTTCGTTTTTCTTTTACGTATTCAAGGGGCTGTACAATACGGCGGTGTTGATCCCGACTGCGCTCGGAGTGACGGCGGGCGGGTTTGTCGGCGCAAAACTTTTGGGAAAATTGCCCGTTAAAACAGTGAATCTTTTATTTGCCGCTCTGCAACTTTTGGCGGGGGTATTTTTGTTCTTTTTTCGGTAAACGAAGGGGGCAGGGTTGCGTTGAGATTGTGAATTGGCAAAGTTCCGTTGCTTCCACCTCATCCTTTTTGCGTTCGCTCAACACCTTCCCCTCTAAGGGGAAGACTTTCCGTCTCTGCGCTTTAATACTTGCCGCAACGAATTGTATCGCAATTCACGGAAAACAACGTTTTTCAATTCAAGGCAAAGCCAGCCAATTCAAGCCGACAAGTGTCGGTAATTCACCACACGTATCCCCCCCCTACATATGTCATTTTATCTTTATCTTCTTCTCGGATTTCTCGGTGGGATTCCCGCAGGCATGGGGATGGGCGGCGGTACGGTCACCATTCCCTTGCTCGTGCTTATCGGCGGGGTTGAGCAAAAGATCGCGCAATGCGCCAATCTGTTTTCGTTTTTACCTATGAGTGTGTTCGCGCTTAAAACACACGCAGACAACGGTTTGCTGGAAACGAAAGGAATATTATGGATCATTCTGCCCGCGCTTGCGCTGTCGGCCCTGGGCGTTCTGTTGGCTGCGCAACTCTCGTCCGAAACGCTTAAAAAAGCGTTTGGCGTGTTTTTGATCGGACTCTCCTTTTTCGGCTTTTATAATACCTTGAAAAAAGCTTGAAAAATTTTTATCGTTATGCTATAATAAAAATACGTTTATCCGATAAGGAGTTCGATAAAATGAAAGGTTATAAATATATTCTTTTCGATTTGGACGGGACCCTGATCTATTCTCATCCGGGCATATTTTCTTGCATCCGTTACGCGTTGCAACAGTTGGGTGAGCCCGCTCCGACGGACGAGCAGTTACCTCTTTGTATCGGTCCGTCGCTGATGTATTCGTTTACCGAAATTTTCGGATTGGACGAAGCGCGCGCGGAGGAAGCAACGCGAAAATATCGCGAGCAGTACGAGAAAACGGGTATGTGGGAAAACAAGCCCGTGGAAGGCGCTTTATCGGCTTTAAAAACGCTGAAAGATCATGGATATATCCTTGCTATGGCGACCTCCAAACCGTCGTATTTTGCGGACAGAATCGCGGAAAAATGGGGGTTTTCTCAATACTTTTCCGCGCAGGTGGGCAGTGGACTGGACGACGGTTATCTGCCGACAAAGGCGGCGGTGATCGGGGAGGCCGTGAAACGTCTGGGCGCGACCGTTGGGGAATGCTTGATGATCGGAGACCGCAAACACGACGTGGAGGGCGCGCGGGAAAATGCCGTGGATTGCGCTCTTTTAAGGGTAGGCTATGCCTCGGCAGAGGAGATCGGGGCGTGCGCTCCCGAATACGTTTTCGACGGTTTTGCCGACCTTGTGGCGGCATTGACGAAAGCATGAACGCGTGGGAACAGCAGAAGGCTGTTCCCTTTTTCCTTCCTCGTTGTTTGTCAAATTGCATAAAAAAAATCTCCGAAATTGTCGAAAATGAAAAAAAACAATGAAAACTAACAAAAATTTTCAAAAAGGGTCTTTACAAATACGTTTTTATGTGTTAAAATATGGGAAAATTTAATGTGGGATAACGGGGTTCTTTGCCGAAAAACGTATTCGCGAAGCTGTTGCAGGTGATTATGGAAAAGTTTTTACGATTTCCGAACGGCACTCCTATCCCGAAAATGAAAAAAGAAAAAAGCAAAGAAAAATATGACTCCGCAAAAGGAGAGAATTTGCGGAAAAGAACAGAGGTAGAAAAGTGGAAAAAATCGGTATCATTGACTTAGGCTCGAACACGGCTCGACTCGTGATCGTAAACATGTTCGCGGACGGACATTATATGGTCGTAGACGAACTGAAGGAAAGCGTGCGTCTGGGACAGGACATGGATAGAGACGGGTTTTTGAAACCCCAGCGTATCGCGGAGACGATCAAGACTTTGAAGATGTTCAAACGCCTTTGCGATTGCAGCGGCGTGGAAAAGATCATCGCAGTCGGCACGGCTGCTGTCCGTCGCGCGAAGAATCAACGCTCCTTCCTTGATGAGATTCAGGTAAGCTGCAATATCACCATTCGCGTGTTGTCCGAAGAGGAGGAAGCGTTCCTCGTTTATCGTGGCGTTATCAACTCGATGGATATCCCCAAAGGTCTTATTCTCGAAATCGGCGGCGGTAGCACAAAGATCATTTATTATAACAGAAGAAACGTACTTAATTACGCAACGTTGCCTTTCGGCGCGGTAACGCTTACCGATCTTTTTTCGAGCGATTCTACGCCTCAGGAATCCGCTGCGCACGTGGAGGAATTCTTTATCGAGCAGTTGAAGAAATTGCCTTGGTTGAAAGAGCTTGATTCCGAAGTACAGATGATTGGTGTCGGCGGTTCGTTCAGGAACCTGTTCAAGATCAGCCGTCTTGTTCGTAAATATCCGCTCGATCAGCCGCATAATTACAAGATCGCAACGGAAGATTTTACGGGCATATACGATATGCTTAAAGCGCTCGACGTGGACAAGCGTAAGAAGATCAAAGGGCTTTCTCCCGCCCGCGCGGATATCATGCCGGCGGCAATGGCGATTGTACAAGCGTTCGTTTCGTACGTCGGAATCGAACAGTTTACCATCGGTGGTTGCGGTCTTCGTGAAGGGTTGATGATCAATCAGGCGTTGCCGATCACACTGGAAAAACCTATTTCCGACGTGCTGACGTATTCGCTCGACCGTCTGATCAAATATTACGGTTGCGATCCCAAGCATATCGAACACGTGCTTACTCTGTCCGTACAGCTGTTTAAGCAGTTGCGCGTATTGCATAAATTCTCCCGTCAATATCTCAAAGTGTTGAAGATCGCGGCGAGCCTGCACGATTGCGGAAAACAAGTACAGTATTATCATCACGCGAAACATAGTTGGTATATGATCCTCAATTCGTCTATTTACGGCGCGACGCACCGCGAGATCGTATTGGCGGCGTTTGTAGCGGGCTGTCACAATCACGAGGAGGTGCCTCTGGTGGAATGGCAGAAATATAAAGACATCGTGACAGAGGAGGACCTCGACGCGGTGAAGAAGTTGGGGGTATTGCTCCGTATCGCGGAAAGTTTAGACAGAACACAATGCGGTATGGTAACGGGCTTGAACTGTGATGTCTTGGGCGATTCGGTGATCATGAAAACGATCGTTGCCGGAGATGCGGCGTTGGAGATCCGCGACGCAAGCGCGGCAAACCCCGAATTTAAGAAAGCGTTCAGAAAAAATCTGGAAATACTTTAACGATAAAAGCCGCGCCGAACGGTTCGGGGCGGCTTTTCTGTTCCTTTGACGATGCGTTGCAGACAACGCGATCTTGGCGCAAAACTGCGTTTTGCTTTGTTGAGGGCTTTTTTCTTGGACTCTGCCCACACCCGTTAGGGGCTACTCGTCCTTAAAACCTCGCAAGGGATTATATCCCTTGACCCTTAACTTGGTCCAGCGGAACGCCGGTCAAGAGGCAAAGCCTCTCGAGCTCGAGCTTTTAAGTGAGTGAAATTTATGAAATGGATATTAGCAAGCGCGTCGCCGCGCCGTAAAGAATTATTGCGGGAACTTATTCCCGAATTCGAGATCATTCCTTCGCGGGCGGAGGAGATCGTTGAAGGGGCGCCTCCCCCCGAACAGCTGGTGCAACTGCTGGCCAAACAAAAGGCGGAGGACGTTGCAAAGACGCCTGAAGCTGCGGGAAAAGCCGTACTCGGTTCGGATACCGTTGTGGCGCTTGACGGCGAGATACTCGGGAAACCAAAAGACGAAGCAGATGCGAAACGGATGCTGAAAGCCCTGTCGGGCAGAACGCATGAAGTGTATACGGGCGTATGTATTCTTTTCCCGAACGAGGGGGGCAGGGTTGCGTTGACGGACGTTGCCTGCACCAAAGTACGGTTTTTGAAGCTGTCCGACGAGCGTATCGACGAATATATCGCGACCGGTTCACCCATGGATAAGGCGGGTGCGTACGGGATTCAGGACGGCAATCTTGTCGAGGGGATAGAGGGAAGCTTCTCCAACGTCGTGGGCTTGCCCGTCGAACTGTGCGCGGAGATGCTCAAAAAACTCGGCGTATAATAATTGCTATATAATAATATTGAACGCGTACATGGGTGGAGCGTTTGTTGCGAAATTTTTTGAAGAACGTACGGTGAAACGCCGTAAAGGAGGGATAGGGCGATGATAAAACTTGCGATCGATTTGGGATCGTCTATGACCAAGATCTACCGCGCGGACACTAACAGCGGTATCGTGCTTGCCGAGCCGTCCTGCGTGGCGGTTTCTGCGGACGGAGAAGTGAAAGCGATCGGCAAAGCCGCGAAGAAGCTCATCGGAAAAACCGCAGAGCATACGGACATACTCTATCCCGTATACGAAAGCGAGATCGTGGATATGCATCTGGCGACGCGGATGATGAAAGAATTTCTTTCGCGGATCGGTCTGAAAGCGACGTGGTTGACGCGCGTGCAGGCGCTGATCGGCGTACCCTGCGGGATCGATATACGCCAGCTGGACGATTACCGTGCGTTGGCGGACGAATGTGGTTTGCGCGGCACAAAGTTTGTCGAACAACCCTATCTTGCGGCATTGGGCGCAGGCGCGAAATTCGGCGATCCCGTATTTTGTCTGGACGTTGGTGGTGGCGTGACGAACGCAGCGGTGGTCTCGGGCGACGGGATCATTGCGGGCATGTCGATGAATATCGGCGGTAACAATATGGACGCGAATATCATGTTCGCTTTGGAAACGGAAAAGAATCTTTTGATCGGTGCGTTGACGGCGGAGCGTTTAAAAAACGAGATCGGGTCGTTGTTAAACGGCGCACGCGGCGTGCGGGTCGCGGAGGGGTGCGCGGTGGATTCGCGGCATCCTGCGGCGGCATCCGTTTCGGCGACGGAGCTTCGGGAGAGTATTCGCGTGTACGTGGATAAAGTGGCGGAATATGCGGCGTCGGTGCTGTGGAATTTGCCTGCGGAAGTGGCGGCGGCGGTCAATCGAAACGGCGTATACTTATCGGGCGGCGTGATGAAGATCCCCGGTGTGGCGAAATATATCGGGGAGCGATTGGGAGATATGCCCTACCGTGTTTGCGAAGAGCCGCAGTTCACGACGGCGCTCGGCGGCGGCGTACTGTTGCGGGATAAAGAATTGTTGAACAAGTTTTCATTGCGGGAAGATTGATTTACGGAGTAAAAGGGGAAAATTTGCTGTATAAAGTGAAGTTGCGATTTCACCGCTTCTGTCATACCGACTGAGGTCGTGACCCGAATGGAGGGTATCTCCGTATAAATTGCGACCATAACGAAATGCATAGCAATTCTATTTACGACAACGTATCATTGCACTTCACTCGCCGAAGGGCGTGCTTCACAAAAGCAAAGCTTTCAATTCACTTTCTCAAGATACACTCCATGTGCTCGCTATCGCTCGCTTAGTCGGTATGACAGAAGAAGGGGTGTTCCGCTCGGTCGGCGCGACGGCAGGGTGTTAAGCAAAGGAATTGGAAACTTTTTTTGATAATCAGGAAAAAAATTCAAAAAAACTGTTTACATTCGCTTTTTTTTATGGTATAATGTATGTGGTGGAGAAAGGGATTTTTGAAAAAGTTTGTCCCGTCCACGTTGCTTAGAAAAGAAAAAATATCATTTTAAAGGAGATAAAGAAATGACTAACAACAAGAAAGTACTTCAATTTGTTGCAGACGTCGAGGCTTTTGCGCAGCCCGACAAAGTTGTATGGATCGATGGCAGCGACGTTCAGCGCGACGCTCTCAGAGAAGAAGCTTGCGCTACCGGCGAGATTATCAAGCTCAATCAAGAAAAATTGCCCGATTGTTATTATCACAGAACGGCTGAAAACGACGTTGCGCGTGTTGAAGACAGAACCTTCATCTGCTGCGAAAACGAAGCGGACGCGCTTCCTCATTCCATCGTTAAATGGAAGTCGCCCAAAGAAGCTTACGCGATGGTAAACGAAATCGCAAAAGGCGCTTACAAGGGCAGAACAATGTATGTTATCCCTTACTCAATGGGCCCTGTTGGTTCACCTCTTGCAAAAGTTGGTATCGAACTTACAGACTCAATCTACGTTGTACTCAACATGGTTATCATGACAAGAGTTGGCGCAAAGGTTATGGAAGCTTTTGGCGACGAAAGCAATGACTGGGTTCGTGGTCTCCACTGCCGTTGCGACATTGACGCTGAAAAGAGATGGATTTGCCAGTTCCCGGAAGATAACACAATTATTTCAGTTAACTCAGGTTACGGCGGAAACGTTCTTCTTGGTAAAAAATGCTTTGCCCTTCGTATTGCTTCTTATCAGGGTAAAAACGAAGGTTGGCAGGCAGAACACATGCTCATCCTTGGTATCGAAAATCCAAAGGGCGAAGTTAAGTACATCTGTGCTGCTTTCCCATCAGCTTGTGGTAAAACAAACCTTGCTATGCTTATTCCACCAGAAGGATATCAGGCAAAGGGTTACAAAGTATGGTGCGTAGGTGACGATATTTCTTGGATTAGAAAAGGTCCTGATGGTCGTCTTTATGCTATCAACCCAGAAAACGGTTTCTTCGGTGTTGCACCTGGTACAAACGTTAAGTCAAACCCAAATGCTCTTGCATCAACAAAGAAGGGCACAATTTTCACAAACGTTGCTCGTAATATGGACGACAATACAGTTTGGTGGGAAAGTCTTGACAAGAATCCTCCTGTAAA
>JBGVRF010000181.1:0-27593 GCA_045128175.1 Candidatus Scatosoma sp. | reverse complement strand
TCGAACCTATGACCCTCTGCTTGTAAGGCAGATGCTCTCCCAGCTGAGCTAAACTTCCGTTCAAAGCTAATATACTATACCACATCTTCGCAAGAAAGGCAAGCGTTTTTTTATGTTTTTATAAAAAATTTTTAAAAAATTTTTCTATAGCGCGACTGTCATCTGTCCAATACGATGATCGGCGGCAAATTCTATCGAGTTCTTTTGGCGGCAAAAGAACGCCCTTTGCGATCAAATGCAAAGGGCGCGGTTCGTCAGCATTCACATTGCTGTCGTTCGGGTATACCAGGTATGAGACGAAGTACAATTTGCCGTCTTATTTCTTCGCCGTATATTCCGCAACCCCCAAAACAGTTTCGCCGTCAATCTGTAAGGGGCGCGGTTCGTCGAACTTCACCGTAATCGTGTTTCCCGTCAAAACGCTTACGTATTTTTCTTCTTTCACGTGTTCGCCCTTAAAGAGTGAAGGGAAGATCATCAACGTTTTCAGCTTCCCCGAACCGTGAAAGATCATCACGGAAAGTTTATCCGAATCCCTCTTTTGCTCCGGCGTAGGGATCATGCCGCCGCCGTAATATTTACCGTTCATTGTCGGCGCGATCCATACCTTTTTAAACGTATATTCTTTTCCGTCCACGATCACCGTTGCGTTCGTCGGCTTATAACCAAATAACAGCCCCTTGATCGCGATCCCCGTATAATTGACGGGTTTATCCGACCGTTCGCGGAGTGTATCCCCCACTTCGCAACAATACCCGTCGATACCGTACCCAACGCCGTTAAGAAAAACGCGCTCCTTTCCGTTCACCGTGACTGTAGGCAGGTCTTTTATATACTCCTCCGCAAGCGGAATGAGCTTTTCCCCACTTCCGCCGCCGACCTCGCGCGCAAAATCGTTGCCGCTGCCGCAGGGATAATACCAAAGCTCCGGTTTGATCTCCAAGCCCTTCACGTCGTTGACAAACCTGTTCAACGTGCCGTCGCCGCCGCAAACGATCACCTTATCCGCTTCGGAAAGCGCATCGAAAAAAGCCTCGTAACCGTCGAGCTTGGTCACATCCGAGAAAACGAGCTCCTCCTCGGTCAACAATGCATTCAGTGCTTCCGCTTCTTCCCGCCCTTTTTTGTTGCCCGAATACGGATTATACAGTACGTAAGTCTTCATTTGTTCTTTCTTCCTGTTTTATCTTTTGTTCTATATCCAGCCGCACTCTTTCACCGAGCTCGGCCGTTCTCAGTCTTGCCACGTCCTCTTTGGATATGATTTCTAAAACACAGAGTTGCACACGGGTGCTGCGCCACGGGGTACGCTTTGCGATCTTCTCCGTGCCTTCGATGCTACATACTACAATGGGTACGCCCGCTTTTTGCGCGATCTTGAACACCGAATTGTGAAAGGGCAACAACTCACACGATTTACTTCTCGTGCCCTCCGGATAAATCCCGACGGACACTTCGTCGTTTTTCAATAACTCGCTTGCCTTATTGATGGTTTTGACGGCGTTTCTTGGGTTTTCCCTATCGATCGCCATGAAACAGCATTTTCGGATCAGCCGACCGAAAAACGGGATCTTGAAATTTCCTTCTTTCGAAACAAACGCCAGCTCGCTTTTTCGAAACGCCAGCCACGTTACCAGCGGATCGTAATTGGAACGGTGATTGCACACCAGCAAAAATCTTTCCTCCGTCGGCAATTTTTCCTTGCCCGTCACGCAAATCTTCACGCGTACCACGCCGAGGATCAGCACCGTCAGACCGTTGAGCAGAAATCTGTAAAATTTGCTGTTTTTATCGTATTCGCGCTGCGGATCGATAAACAGACAACAAACAGCCCCAAACACGAAAAACAAAACGGCAGCGCCGATAACGGCAACGAGCATCCACAATATTACCCAAAGAAATTCCATTTTTTCTTCCTTCGTATCGTTCGAAAAATTATATTTTTATTATACCATACCCATCACGGAAAAACAAGCTAAAAATAAGGAATGTCATAAAAAATTATTACATTTTTTCTTTTTTCGGTTTTGTCCACAGCAAAGGATGCCGCTCTTTATCGACCAAATAAACAACGAAAAATGCCAACGCGCCAAGCGTTTCCACCAACATATCGTGCATGGTATCGTGCAGACCGATATCAAGATATCCGTTTCCGCCGAGCGACACACCGTCGACGATCACCTCCGTGATCCCGTTCATCGAACCGATTACCCCAGTAGCGTCGCCGATAAGATACGAATTGATAAAGCTCACCCACGAATCGCTTTGCATATCCATTCTGAAAAACGTATCCAGACCGTATTCGATAAACTCCCAAAGAACCGAGATCGCCATAGAGAAGAAGAGCGCAAAAAGTGCCTTCGTCAAAAGATTGGATTCCTGTTTTCCGCCGATCAGCTTTGCAAGATACAGCCCCAGCACCGCGAACACGACGCCGCCGCTTGTGTGCAGCAGATCGTCCCACCACGGCGTATAATAGTATAATTTATACGCATGACCGAGCATCGGGCCGAGCGCATACAACTCGCAAAAAGCAAAAAACACCATATTGATTCCCAACCGAAAGAGCTTTGAAAGCAGAACGGGCGCAGCGACCAGGCACATGGTGCCGAGACTTGCGACCGCCCGTGCGGGTTCCCCTTTCACAAAGAAAAGAAGGACCGAAACCAAACAAAACAGTTCGCATATCCCGAAAAGAATATACCGAAACAGCTTTTCGCCCTTCCCGACCTCTTTTTGTTGCCCGTCCTTTAAGGTTTTTTCCATGCTGAAATCCTCCTTTTACCGTCTTATTGACCGCATTATGATATATGCACTATTTATATAACGCATAAAATATAGACTTAAACAAAAAATGTCATAAGTTAATATTACATTTGCGGCTTTTTCAACGCAAAAATAAACGCGTACATGGTAGGCTCCTTTTTTCAAACGAGGTACCCATGTACGCATTCATTGATTATATTCGATTGTACTTTTTCAACACGGCAAACCTTGCCTTCTCCGTCTGCCGTTGCAACGTTCCCAGCCGTTCCCTTTCCTCACGCAAACGTTTCCATTCCTTTTCAAACGCCCGCACCTGCGCCTCGCCGTCCTTGTAGACGAACCGCGCGTACGCCTCGTGCGCCCAATGATTTCGGATATGCCGTATCCTGTCCAGCAGGCGATACTCCTCCGCCGAAAAATACGGTTTTTCATCGCTGTTATCCAGCGTCTGCAACAACATCAACGTTTGCCCCAAAGCCAGCCTTTCGACCGAGCGGTAATTTTCATAGAAATCGCCTTTCAGCATACTTGCGTAGATCACCTTTACGTCGCGTTCGATACATTGACACGCCATGATAAGTTCTCCCACGCCGATATGAAATTCCTTTATCCGTTCCGTCCACACGCCTTCACCTCAAAACGAATTCTTCGCCACAGCGAGCGGTACACGCATACCTGCCCACGCCATTTCAGTCTTTTATCAAAATCGGAAACGTTTCGTTGTTTTCTTTGATAAATTCGACGACGCGACAAATCTCCGCATCGGAAACGTATGCGCACTGCATACGCGTGGGCGTACTCATCCCCATCATCGTGTACAGCATATCGCCCCTACCGAGCAATTTCTGCGCCCCCTCGTGCTCAAGAACGGTGCGGGAATCGGTTTCCGAAGGCACTGCGAAGGCAATGCGCGTAGGCATATTACCGCGGATAGCGTCCGTAACGACGTCCTTCGCAGGTCTTTGCGTCGCCAAAACCAAATGTATCCCCGCCGCTCGCGATTTTTGCGCAAGGCTTTGCACCTTGTTCTCGAGTTCTCTTTGCTCTACAAGCATAAGATCGGCCAGCTCGTCGATCACGATCAGTATTTTCGGCAAACGGTCCGCTTTTTCCACTTTTTCGTTGTATTGATCGACGTTCACCACAAACGACTCCGTCCGTCTGCCAAACGAATCGATCAACCGATAACGTCTGTCCATCTCTTTTATCGCCCAATCCAACGCCTTTAACGCCTCCCGAGGCTCGCAAACGACCTTTTCGGTCGCCAAATGCGGCAGACCGTTATACGCGTCGAATTCTATCCGTTTCGGATCGATCAGGATAAGGCGTAACTCTTCCGGGGAATATCGATACAGCAAGCTGACAAGCATCGAATGGATAAATATGCTTTTCCCGCTCCCCGGCGAGCCAGCCACAAGCATATGTATCATTTTGGATATATCTCCGTATACCTCTTTTCCCGCCATATTTTTGCCCAACGCAAACAACAAGGACGACTTCGGCGCACGCTTGTAGGTATCTTCCGACAGCATACCGCCAAGCGCGGGGAACCGACGTTCCCTGTTCGGAACCTCGACGGTGACACACCCCTCTTCGTAATTTAAGAAAACGCGTACCTGCCCCATACGTAACGAAATGGAAAACTGCGGCTCCAGCTCCGTTATCTTGCTAAGATCGACGTAAAAGGGGAAGGAAACGTTATACTGCGTAACCGTCGGCCCGCGATGTACCGATCTGATCTCCGCGCCCTGCACGTCGTAATCGCTGAGAACGTCCAAAATGCCTTGCTTGGTCTTTTCCGCCTCGCCGTTGCAAACAGGCTCCGCCTCCCGCTGGTCGAGCAACGCCGCATCGAAGTGAACGTACGGCTTCGCTGCTTCGTGCACGGGGACTCCGATCTTCTTCAACGACATCTCGAACCGTTTAAAGCAATCCGTACACGCCCAAACGTCGTCCGACTTTTCCAACGCGCCGCCGCAAAGAGGACAAAAGACCTCCCTTCTCTTGCGTTTTCTCTCTTCAAAAATATCCATCTTCTTTCTCCTCCGCCCTGTATTTTATTTGTTCAAGCGATGTCGTTCTGATGCGACCGACGTTTTCTCTCTTCCGTATTCATCCCAAAAGCACGTCGCAGACAAGCATCAGGCAGAACCCGACAAGCAGCGCGTACGTCGCGCCCCGTTCGCTGCCATGCGCGTGCGTTTCGGGGATCATTTCATCACTGATGACGTACAGCATCGTGCCCCCGGCAAACGCCAATGCAAAGGGCAATACCGCCGCGGATATACTGACCGCAAAATATCCGATCAAGGTTCCGACGACCTCCACCAACCCCGTCAAGGCGGCATACAAGAAAGTCCTTTTCGGCTTGATCCCCGCCGCCAGCATCGGCGCGATGATCACCATGCCCTCGGGAATGTTTTGCAATGCGATACCGCCTGCAATAATCAGCGCTTCCGCCGTATTTCCTGCCCCAAAGCCTACGCCCGCCGCGATGCCTTCGGGCAGGTTGTGGATCGCGATCGCCATCACGAACAGCATCACCTTTCCCAAACGCTCGTTGCCGCGATGCGCTTCCTCCGTTCCGCCCATCGGCTTATGCAAATGCGGCACCAGCTTATCGATTAAATTCAGACACACCGCCCCGACAAAGATCCCCGCAACCGTAGTCAACAAACCGTATTTCCCGCCGTATTCGAGCGAAGGAAGGATCAAGCCGAGCACCGCCGCCGCAAGCATGACTCCCGCCGCAAATGCCAACACGATATCACTGAATTTTTGCGTTGTCTTTTTAAATATAAATCCAAATAACGCGCCTATCACCGTCGCGCCGCCCACGCCGAGCGCTGTCAAAAGTACTATTTCCATGCTTATTTCCGCCTGGTGTTTTTAATTTGCTTACGGATCGGCATCAGGATAACACGCGAACCTTCTTCCGATTTTTCATTTCTCTACAATATTCCATGATCTCGTCGAGGTATTTTCGGTCGTAGAAATGCTTTTTGATGGCAAAGCAAACGGCAAGATCGAGATCCGCGCTGTGCGTCAGGGTATATCCGCCGACCCCCAACAGTTCTTCCGTTTCCTGCTCGTCCAGCATCAGACCGATGGACAGGTACAGCAAAGTCTCTTTCTTTGCCGTAGCCGGCGTTTTGCGGTTACGCAGACGGGACATCAGTTGTCTGTCCAACCCCGCGCGCGTGTACACGTCCGCGGGCTCCAGTTGCTTTTTCTCCATCAGCTCGTCCAGCTTTTCCGCCAAAGTCATCGTTTTCGTGCGTTCGCGCCCGAAAAAATCCTCTATCTCGTCATGGCTGTTTTCGATTTGCTCTTCCGCCTTTCTCAAAGTGACCTTCGTACGCCTGTACGACTCCACGTTCGGCTCCGCGGCGGAATTTTTATACCAGTAAATCGTCTCTTCGTCCGCGCTCTTTTTCTTACGGTTATTCTCTCCGTCGACATAGCCCAACGGGTCCATCTTCACGCCACCGTTTCCCTCGCTGGGCAGACCCGACGGTTGCCACTGCGTTTCCTGCCAACGATCATAATAAAACCGTTCGAACTCCTTCTTTGCCTTTTCATCCAACATGACCGTTTCCTCCTAAAAAATATCTCAAAAATTTTTGTTCTGTTTTAACTCAACGCAACCATGGGTGGGGCATTTTAATGTTTTGCTTATTCGCAAGTGCTGTTGCGCCGCGTTTCAATCAGTTTTTCAAGTGCCACGTTTAACGCGTCGGTGCCCTCCAACGGTTGCAAACCCGCTTTGGCTTTGGAGAGACGATATTTCAGATCGTCGCAAACGTAGGTGATCTGTCGTCCGCTCATTCCCTCCGAATGCACCGCCGCGCGCACGAAATCCACCTGCGCGATATATTCCGCCTCTACGTCCTTCAATTTCAAGCGAAACAGCTTTTCGCGCGCAGCCTTGTCGGGTAACGGGATATAGATACTTTTACGAAACCTGTCCAGAATCGCGCGATCGAGCATTTCTTTATGATTGGTGTTGGCAAGAATCAAAAAACCCTTATTCTCTTTGACGCCGTCGAGGTTGCGAAGCAATGCGGGAACCGCCGTTTCCGAGGCTTTATCTTCTCCGCCGCGGCGCTTTGCAATCTCGTCCAACTCGTCGAAAAATACTGTGATTCCGCAATTCCTTTTCTGCGTATATTCGCGCAAAAACGCAAACACCTTGTCGATATTTTTCCCCGTCTCTCCAACATAACAGTTCACCAGCCCGGCCACGTTGATGAGCGCAAAGGGCTGTCTGATCTCCTTCGCCACCGCCTTGGCAAAACTCGTTTTACCCGTCCCCGGCGGGCCCTCTAACAGTATGCCCTTATTTTCGATAAACGTATAGCTATACGCCTCAGGATACAATAACGGATTGATGACGTATTCTTTCACCGCCGCTTTCGCTTCGTCCAGACCGATAACGTCCTCAAACCCCATCGATAACTCGTCGGGTTTAAAAAAAGTGAAAAAGGAGGAGGTTTCCGCCTCCGACAAACCGCTCTGCGCGGTAGGGTCAGGGGTACTTGAACCCATACCTGCCCCCGTCGTTTTGTTCCCCACCCCCTTTTTCGGTGTTGAGGGAACCGTTGCGGGACGGATCGGGATGACGATAGAATCCGCAATCGCGCGCATCCGAGCCGCCTGCGTTTTCTTTTCCGAGCCCTCTGCAGCAGGCAACGTTTGCCCAAGCATTTCCAAAAATCCCGCCGCCGCTTCCAACGACTGCTTCATCACGGCAAGATCCCCTCTCTGCTTCGCTTCTATCGCTTTATCGTATTCCTTTTTGAAATTTTCGTAAAGATATTCCTGCGAAAAATTCATTTTTTTCTATCTCCTCAAATACCTGCCCCGCCGTTTTTAAATTTCGGGATTGTTTTCACGGATATACGTCGTCACGGCGCGAAGCTCGTCCGAGCTGATATACGGCGCCTGCAACCGCGCCGTTCCCGCCGCCGAACAGTACATAAGATCTCCTTTGCCGAGCAGCTTGTGCGCGCCCGTTTGATCGAGGATATTACGGCTGTCGATATGCGAGCTGACCTTGAACGCGATCCTCGAGGGGAAATTCGCCTTGATCAAACCGCTGATTACTTTGACACTGGGACGCTGTGTGGACACGATCAGATGAATCCCGCTCGCGCGCGCCTTTTGCGCCAGACGCAGAATCAAATTTTCAAACCGCTTCGCCTGATTGGATACCATGATATCCGCATATTCGTCGATTGCGACGACGATAGAGGGAAAACGGTCTTCTTTCTTTTGCAGCGCATTGTATTCGGAAACGTTGCAAACGTCCGCCTCTTCGCAGATCTTATACCGCCGCTCCATCTCCTCACAGAGTGCTTCCAGCATCTCCAACGCTTCGTCGTATTCCCGAATGATCTTTCCTCCCACGACGTGCGGCAGCTCGCGATATACGGAAAATTCCACGCGTTTGAAATCCACCAACACCAGCCGAAGCTCTGCGGGGGTATAGCGATATAAAAAACCCGTCAAAAGCGCGTTTAAGAAACAGCTTTTTCCACTGCCCGTCGAGCCGCCGACCAAAAGATGAGGCAAAGTATCCAACGCCGCAAAACAAGCGTTGCGTTCCAGATCAAATCCAAGACCCACGGATACGCCGTTCTCCACCGCGACTTTCCGTTCATTTCCGTCCGTTCCATACGTGAACGCAACCCTGCCCCCCACGTCCGGCGCTTTTTCCAAAAATTCTTTCAAGCGCAACGTTTCGCGACGCTTGTTTTCGATTTCTACCCCCAGCAGGTTTTTCCCCTCCAAGGGGTATACGATCCGCGCACTGCGACCAAGCGCCAACGACAGGTCTTTTTCCACAGCTAAAACGTCGGAAAGAGTCACGTCGGAATCGGGCTTCATCTCTATCCGAGAAAAGCATGCGCCTATGGTATAGCCCATCGCCGTCGCACCGACGCCCAACTCCCGCAATTTCTTTTCCAATAACGTGATCGATTCCTGCGCGTCCGCCTCGTTGATCTGCCGAGCCTCCTCGTCATCGTCATTGTCCGCCAACAGGGACATGGGTGGAAATACGTATTCACCGCCCGTATAATCGAACGCAGACGCCTCGTCCTCGTCCTCGTCCCTATCCTCGTCCCCGTCATTGTTGCTTTCATTATTCAACGCATACATGGGTGGGGGCAATTCCGACGCGCCGTCCGCGGGAAGCTCACCGACCACCTGCTTTTCGGGCTTTGCCACCTCCGTCGTTTCCGAAACGGGAGGCGTTTTCACGCCGTCCGTCACTACGGAAAACTGTTCCTCCAACTCCCGCAACTGTCTGTCCAAATCACCCGATTCACGTTTCAATTCCCCTTCTAACGCCGCGCGAATGTCCTCGTCGCGGATATCCGAAAGGGATTGTACGCTTTGCGTAAACGCCATACCATTGCTTTCGAGAAGATATTTCAGCTGTTGCGACGCGCTGTTGCGATCGAACATCCCCTTTTGGAATATCTTTTTCGTTTTTCCGAAATCCGCTTCGCGACCGCTACGGCTGACCTCTTTCATCGCCCTGTCCATCGCTTTGGTAAACTGCACGTTGAGCGAACCCATTTCGCGAAGATCCCGCGCAATCGTAAAATTCGTCAGCATATCCTGCGCCTGCGCCTGTTGAAACATTACGTTCTTGAGCAGTGCCACTGCCATTGTATACCCGTTCTGATCCCCTTTTTTCAGTGCCTCTTTCGCCTGCCGCGTATACGTTTCTTTACGCCGCCCGAACTCCCGCACCATGTTTTCCAGCGAGTTCAACGTGCGTTGTTCTTCCTTTTTCCTTTCCAGATCCTTTTTATAAGCGCGAAAGCTCTTATCCATATTTTCTTCTCCGTTCCGTCAAATCGGTTTTTTGATATCCCCGCTCAGGGTCAAGAGACATAGTCCCCTTGCGCCCCAAGGCGGCGTCTTTGGTGGAGTGCAGAGGGGAGGCCTTTGCATTATCGCGTCCCTAAGCAAGCTCTTCTTGCGCCAACACGCCGACAAGCATTACACCCTTTTTCGACGCGCCCCGCTTAAAGCGTATCCGTATCGAAATTATACTGCGACGCCATTCCTTCGCCGCCCTCCGCCTGCTTGATCAAAGCGTCGATCTCCTCGTCATACGCCGCGGAATACTGTTCTCCCGCCAAGCTATGTTCGAGGGAAGCGTCCGACATCTCCAACATGGTATCGATATCGTTAGTCTGCTTTTCCAGCTTGAACATCGCCTTTTCATACTGCTTGCTCGCTTTTTTCGCGTCCGTCTTATCCACAACGCCGCTGATGTCCGCGCCGATCTCCCCCATACATTCGAGAAAGCCTTTGGAGATCATCGCGATCTCGCGCGATTGCATCGCATATTCCAGATTCATGATCATGCCGTTGATACGTTTCTCTATAGCCAAGCAACGCCGCATCATCTTTTTACCCGTTTCCACCTGCGCGCTTAAGCCTTGCTGCTGTGCCCTGACAACCTTAGTCGCCGCGCTCGCCTTTTGCTTTTCCATACTGAGAAGCTGTACGCGAAGCCTGTTCATTATGTTGTTGTATTTCGCTTCCCGTTCCGCGTTCAACTCCGCCTCGCTTTTTTTCGGCTTCTTTTTAAATAATTGAAACATAAGCTCACCTCTTTTAATTACTGATATTGCCCTTCCTTTCAAATTCTTTAAATTTTGCAATCATTTCAGGCGTAATCATATTATGTTTACCCTGCATCGCTTTATCGAAATCGCATTGCTTGACAACAGAATCGGGATCACCGCTGAGCAATGCGCGACGGAAGGCAAAATTTTTCGCATCCTCGCAAATGGACGTAATATCACCGCCGCCAAAGCCGTCCAACTGCTTGGCAATCTTCTTAACGTCCAACGAATCCTCAAGAGGAATATCCTTTAGTTTCCTTGCGACCAAAAATTCTCGAGCCTCTTGATCGGGTACTCCAACGTATATATGATTAGAAATTCTACCCCCTCTCAAAACAGCTTCATCTAAAGCCCAGGGCCGGTTCGTTGCCGCTATAATCAACATCATTTTGTTTGTTTCCGATTTCTTAAATCCGTCGATCTTCGTCAACAACATATTGACCGTACGTGCCATTTCGCCGTCCGCACCGTCTGTGGAATCCCCACGTTTTCCGGCAACCGCGTCAAACTCGTCTAAAAAGATTGTCGCGCGCTCGTGTTTCTCCGCTTCTTCGAATATCGCTTTAACGTTCTTACCCGAATCGCCCATATATTTAGAAACGAGCTCTGCACAATTTACTACGAAAAACGCACTGTCGACCTCCCCCGAAATAGCGCGCGCCACGAACGTTTTACCTGTCCCCGGAGGCCCGAACAACAAAAGTTTTGCCCCTGCTTCAATCTTAAACCGAGCCGCCAACTCTGGATTTCGCAAAGGCGCAATTACCTTATACCGGATTTCGTCTTTTACGTCTTCCAAACCCGCAACATCGTCAAACGTCACTCTATCGGCACTGTTTGCCTGCGGTTTTTCTTCAGGCTTTATGACAATCTGCGGTTTTTCCTGCGCGGGTTTTGTCGCTGTGGGCGTTTCAGAAGACAAAGATGCGGATCTCGCCGGCGAAGAAGAAAGAGAATCTTCCCTCGGTACAACCTCGCCGGAAGCAAGCGCCTCGCATTCCTGCGCCTTTTTTAAGTATTTTCCGCCGCCGAAACGGTCTGCCGCCACGGCCTCGCGATATTTTTTCGCCGCCGCTTCGTACATTCGTTTCGCCGCCGTATCGTTACCGTTCTGCGCGGCGATCTCCGCCTTTTTTACAAAGCCGTCCGCCGCCATCACCGTAAATTCCAGATCCATATCTACGCCTCCGTTTTTAAGCCGAATAACCGAGTTCCGCTTTCAGATCGTCGTATTTCTGTTCGTCTTTTACTTCACCGCGAGGCGCTACGTCCGAACCGTAACCCGTATACATCTGGGTTTGGATCTCCTCGCCGTTCGCCACGATATTGATCGTACCGATACGTTCGAGCTCGTCATTGGATTCGGCTACGCGACGGCGCAACGCCTTCGCATTTTCTTCAAACTCCGCAAAGATACCGCTGTCCACTTCGTTGATCCCTTCGGAAATCTTGTCGATGCGGATCTGATCGCGAAGGGTGAGCGCGTTCGCCAGCTTTTCGCCGTTGATCGCCGCCGCCTGACGGAGCTTTTTCAGCGCGATCTTGCCCGTTTCGTACTTTGCGCGCAGTCTGTCGATCTGTCCGTCGAGAGTCAAACATTCCGCCGCGGAAGCCGAATCCCGCTTTTTAAGAAGAGCACAAAGCTCGTCACGAACGTCTTTCAACTCCGCGTCCTTCATTACAGTCGCGTCTTCGAATTTAAATTCCGCACGTTCCAGCGCACGCACGATATCGTCAATCTCGTCAGCCAGCATCTCCCAACGCTTTTCATCCGATTTTACAGACTTATTCCCCGCGGACTTTTTACCGCCCGTAAGCGCGATAAAATCAGGATCGTTTTCAATACCGAAGCCGACCGAAGGTGCAGACGTCGCAGGCACTTCATACGCAGGCGCAGCCGTCTTGCCACCCATTGCCTCGATAAAATCAGGGTCGTTTTCAATACCAGTTTGCGCAGAACCGCTGTTAAAGAAAGCGTTTTCCGCCTTATTATTACGTTGCTTGTCCACCGCGATCTGCTGCTGTAACGCATTGAAGTTCGCCATGATGACGTCAAATTGTTCGTCCGTGCAAGTTCTGCTTGCGATCAACGCTTTATGCTCGTTCGTCAAATTATTCATTTCCTTAACGAGCGCTGCGCGATAGCTTTCGGTAAGCAACATCTCCAAACGATCCTGGAAGCCTTTCTTTTGGATTTTCAGATTTTTCCAACGGTTGATAACGCTTGCGTTTTCCGTATCCTTCGCCAGCTGCGCCGCTACCCTTGTCATTTCCGCCTTGCACTTATCGAATTGATCCTGCGCGCGGTCGATCATCAAGCCGATCAGCATTTCCGCATCGTACAGAGCCCCTTCCCCGATTTCCTTCGGCTTTACGCCAAACAATCTCTTCAGCCATGCGATAAAGCCTCTCTTCTTTCGTTCCTGTCCAAGACAATATCCGCTACGTTCGGCTACCTTCTTCCGAACCTCCTCCAACTGCCGTTGCGCAGCCGCGAAATTGCCGCCGACGATGTCCTTTTGTAAATTTCTCAGGTATGCGACGATATTTTCGTCGATCGCTTCGACCTCTTTTGCATCCGTCGCCATCTGCTCGTTCAACGTCTGCTGTAAAGAGGAGAGCGTCCCTACGACCTCCGCGTTACGGCATTTCGAAGACATATTGCTAAGCATATCGATGATAGTTGCCTTGTTTTCGCTGTTGATTTTTTTCTGTTTCTTATTCATGATCTTTTATCCCCTGTTTATTTTTTAAAATTTATGTCCGCATTTAAAGCAATATGTGTCGCCGTTGCTACGAGTCGCGCCGCAAACGCTGCATTTTTCTTCCGTTTTGACCTGCGCCTTCGTGCCGCTTAACGCGCCGAGTATCTTCGCAAGATTTTCCGCTTCCGCCGCGTCCGCTTCCCGTTTCATTTTCGCGCGATATTCTTCCTCTTCGCGTTCCTTTTTCTTCTTTTCCTCTTCTTCACGTTCGGCGCGTTTTTTGTTTGCGTTGTCGATCATCATTTGATCGTGCTCCGCATCCGCCGCTTCTTTCGCACGAAGCTTCTCTTCTCTTGCCTTTACGTATTCCTCAGGGAAAAAGATAGGCGTCGAGGAAAATTCCTTCAGCATGACGCCGACGCCGAACAGAATATCGCTGAATTTTTCTTGTACCATATCGGAGATATCCGTCAGTTCGCCCGTCAGAGAGAAATAATCGTAATTCTGCAATTTTTCACAAAGCACTCCCGCCGCAAATTCTTTCAATTTTTCCCGCGAATAATTGGCGATCGTATCGGGAGTCACACATTCGACGCCGCCCAGCGCCTGGTACAGCGTTTCGGGGCTGGTGACGGAGAATTTAAAAGAGCCGTGCATACCTACGCGCGTTTCCAGATTATTTTTCCTGTCGCGATAAGGAATGTCGCCTACACCCCAGGCGTGCGCGAATACTTCACCCGTATTTGCCGCGATCAGCGTCACGTCGTGTTTCTGTCTACCCAAAAAACCGTACGCCACGTTGATGGTGTGCTTGCCGGAGTTGCAACGTTTTTCAAACGCCCCGTCCGAATAATACAACGCTACGCAACCGGGCTTCACCGTAACCTCTACGCTGTTCGCCCAATTTTCCGTATCCACCCGCCACAGACAGTTGTTTGCTTTCTGCGCGATCTCGAGTTTTTTCACTTCTTCCCTGCTCATAACTTTATCTCCTTATGATTTTTTAATTTTTTCGTTTTTTATTTCGACACTTTGTTCAAAACGTCGACAATATCTTTTGCGGGAACGCACAGGGCGACCCCACCCTCACTGTCTTGAGGCGCAAACATGATCATACCGATCACGTTGTTGTCCATATCCAGCAGCGCGCCGCCGGAATTGCCGTGATTGACGGTAAAGCCGATCTGTATCACTTCTTCTAAGCAGCAGCCTTTGAAAATACCGCCTTTACGGTTGGGACAGGAAACGATTCCCTCCGCCACGCTCAGTCCCAAACCCAAAGCATTACCGATCGTATACACCTCTTCGCCGTACGCCACGTCTTTGATCCTGACCTCGAGATTTTTTCGTGCCGAAAATCGTTCGTCGTCCGCCCCCCTGAACCGCAACACCGCAATGTCCTGTTTCGGGCTGACCGCAACCAGATCCAACATATATGCCTTTCGATCGATCTCCGATTCGAAGCTTGCCTGCACGGAGATCGGTTTCTCACCCGTCACGTGATAGTTCGTGATGACGTAGCCGCCATCCACGATATACCCGCTACCGGTATAACATTTGATCCCCAAGTTTCCATTTTTGTCCTTCGCTTCCTTCCGAACGTTCAATAAAACTACGTACGGCATCGCCCGCTTGATCAGATCACTGAGTTTAGAGTTCTCTCCGCATACCTGCCACTTGTCCGCGGCCGTAGCTTTTTCAACGCTCACACGGGCGTTCAGCTCGGTTTTTTCCGAATCGGTAAGCAACCGTTCCAGACGAATACGGCTGGGCTCGTGCCCATGGTCCGTCGCCAGCTTTAACCATCGGATCGCTTCCGCGCGGTCGGGACTCTCCGCCGTCAAATACATTTCCGACAGCTGATACATTCCTTCGGGCATACCGCGTTCAGCAAGATATGTAAAGATCTCCAACGCCTGCGGCTTGTCGCTCGCAACACCTATGCCTTCCTTGTACATTACGCCCAGCTTAAACAGACCTTCGTCATTCTCCAAAAGAGACGCGTATTTCAACAATACCGAACCCGTCTTTTCCACGGACGTTTCCGCCGCCTTTTCCGAAGCCAGCTCGCCGCCGCAGGCCGTACATCTTTTTGCACCTTCACGGAATTCTTCCTTTCCGCATACGGGACATTTCATCTTCCTTATCCTCCGTTACGATCGTTATTTTTCATCGAGCTTATCCATTTTTGAAAACAGCTTGATCATCTTCGTCTCCGAAAGCTCTTTCACTTCCGTCGCACTCTCGCGATTTTCGTCCATGCCGAGGATGTAATCCGCCGTCACCCCGTACAATCGACACAGCTTCCGCAAAACGTCACAATCGAATCCGCCTCCATTCTTTTCGTAGTTGCTGTAACTCTGTTGGGAGATCTCCAATTTCTTCGAGATCTGCGTCTGCGTGAACCCGTTTTCTACTCTTAACAGTTTCAACCGCTTCGCAACGACTTCGTTTTCTTCGTCCAACGCGATGAATCCACCCATAAGCTTCAGCCTCCTTTTCAAATTCAAAGCGATATATCCTTTCGCTTTGTAATTATATAATAACACATCTTTTTTAGCGTTATCAACAATATTTTGGTTATTTTACCAATTTTTTTAAGATTTTATTCGTTTTATTGGTTTTTGACTGGTTTTTTATAGAAAACAACCATTCTTGCATATTTTTTACATCTTTATTATATCACAATGAAAAATGCCTCGTCAATACTTTGACAAGGCAAAAACGAATTTCTATGTAATTTCTGAAATGACAAATCAACCGGCGTTCCGCCAACGTTCCGTTGGATCATGTCGTGAGTTTTCTGCCGCCCAACCTACACGAAGAAAAACGAAGCAAGACGCAAGAAAGACAAGGAAAGCGCGGCTTTCTCGACGGGAGCGTACCGATCGTACGTGACCGAGAGAAAACGTAAGCTTGACGCAGTATTTCGCCGCGGATTCTTCGTTTTTCACCAGTCTTGTTTTTTGAGGGACTTATCCTTCACATCATCGTAATACGCAAAATACCTTTCTTTAAAGGCTTCTTTCGATAAAGGCAGAGGCTCGCCGTTGGCTTCCAACTCCGCCAAAAGCTCTTGTAATTCTTCGGGGGAAAAATCCCCAAGTTCCGTTTCTTCACCGTATGTTTGCAATAAACGTAAAATATCCAATTCCGACATCTCAGATCTCCACCTTGATATGCTCGCCGCGACAGGGCACCGTAACGTACGTAAATCCGATCGATCTCAGCAACGCTACAGCCTCTTCGCGCTTGTCCGCGATCCGCTCGGGTCCGTGCGCGTCCGACGCGATCGACACCTTTCGACCTCCCAGCTCGAAATACCGCCGCAGAGTCTCCTTGCTCGGTAAAAACGTCGACGGCGCGCCCTTGCTTGAAGTGTTCAGCTCTAAAATTTTGTCCTTGGTAACGATCGTTTTTAAAATATCGTCGATCTGCGCGCCGAACTCCGCAAGCCCCAAGGTCCGATCGGGATAGGGCGCGTAACGGGTCAGATACCCGATATGCCCAACGACGTCGTACGGATAAGGCGCATCCAGACTACGTCGTACCACGCCGAGATACGCGCCATACGTTTCGGCCTTGCTCAAAAGCGACTTTTCGCCAAACAGCGCGCGGTAATAATAATCGTCCCCCTTCATGCCGTGTACACTGTTCACCACAAAGTCCGGGTGGTATTTTTCGTACGTGAACGCATACATGGTACGTGCATCTTCGTTGTCGCTGTACCCGAACTCCGCGCCCACTAATACGTTCATACAGCCCGCGTAATTTTCCTGTAAATGCCGCGCCTTATGGAAATACGCCTCCGCATCGATCATAGGTTGATTGTTTTTTCCAAACAACACGTCGTAATCGAAATGTTCTGCAATGCCGTAAAAAGCCATTCCCTTTTTATACGCAGCCGTCAGCATTTCCTCTATCGGCGTAGTGCTGTCGTGCGAAAAAGCCGAGTGGGTATGCACGTCCGTCAAAAATTTTTTCATATTCTTTCTTCTCTTTTTATTTTCATTATTATAGCACGATTTTCATAAAACTGCAAGCAACATAAAGCGACTGTAAAATTTTTGTACGTTTTCCTTTTTCGGGAAAAACACCGCGCCGTTTTTGCTTTTTCTCCGTCAACAAATACCTGCCCTGCCCGTTTTTGCCTTTTTAACCAATTTTCTCCTATTGACCTTTGGTATAATTCTCGTTATAATGGTCTCGGCGCGTTTGGTTTTTCCGAACAGAACGCGTTAATACGTCAAAAAGAGGAATTTTTATGAAAGCATTAAAAAGAAAAACCGTGGCGGCGTTCTTTGTCGCGCTTGCCATCTTCACCCCTATGGCGGCCTTATCAGCCTGCGAAACGTCGGAAGAATCAAACTCAGCGACCGCCTCGGAGAGCGTTTTCGATTCTACAGATTCCGAAGCGTCGGCGTCGGAAAGCGCAAGCACCTCTGCAAATTCAAGTTCCAGCGCAAATTCGAGTTCGGAAAAGCCCACGACCTCCGAAACACCTACCGTCCCCGAAACGCCCACCGAACCGATAAAGACGTACGCGCAATACATACGCTGCACAGGCGACAGCGTGAACATCCGTGCCGGTGCGGGAACGGATTATGCCGTACTTGGCAGCGCGGAGAAGGGTACCATGTATGCAATCATCGGAAAGACGGGCAGTTGGTACAAGACATACTATCGTGGAAAGACCGCCTACATCTCCGCCACCTATGCCTCCGTCCTAACGCTGGAAAAGAGCGAGGATCAAGACGTGGAAAACGTACTTACCGAGGGGTATAAACTCATCGGCGTGCCTTACGTTTACGGTGCGGTACGTCTGCACGACGGAAACGGAAAGCTTCTCAGCGGATTCTCCGCGCAGAAATTCGATTGTTCTTCCCTTGTACAGTACGTTTTTTATAAGGGCGCAGGGAAGCTGTTGCAAGTAAACACCCGTACGCAGGTAAAGCAAGGGAAATACGTGAAGCCGTCCGAACTGCAACGCGGCGACTGTATCTTTTTTACCAACGAAGAAAGGCAATACAACACCGGTATCGAACGGGTCGGTCACGTCGCCATTTATCTTGGAAACGATTATATTCTGCACACCGCCTCCGATTACGCGCGGATAGAAAAAATGTCCGCTAAGCGTTGGAACTTTTACATCGAAGCAAGACGGTTTTTGTAAAAACGGTGCGATAGACGCAAAGACAAAGCCTTGCTTTCTTAGGGCTTAGATTTATGGAGCTCCGCTCCATACCTCGCCAAAGGCTTCCACCTCCGGACTCTGACAAGAAACTAAGTTTCTTGACTTCTAACTGGATCCAACGGCACATTAGCGTTAGTGGTACGTTGCATGTTGTTCAGGCAAAGCGGCCGCGATGAGGAAATACACCGTCTTTGCACCCGCACCCAAAAGCCGCGCCGCGCATTCGCTACCCGTCGCGCCCGTAGTCATGATATCATCGACCAAAACCACCGTCCTACCCTTGCACGCCGAACGTTTATGTACGTGGAACAGCCCCGCGACGTTCTCCGCGCGAGCAACATAACCGAGCTGTTTTTGCGGCGACGCTTCACGGCGCTTGCATAACACGCCCGTATCGAGCTCCGCTTCGAGCCCGCTTGACCGCAACCGCGCGTAAACCGCTATGGCAAGCTCGGCGGCTTGGTTATATCCGCGCTCTTTTTTACGCTCCGCCGTCATCGGCACGGGCAAAACCAACAACGCCTCCTCCTTTTCCGCCGAGGCGTTTTTGACGTTGCTTTCGTTGGATACGTTTTCAGCGCTCAACGCAACCCTGCCCTGTTCATTTTTCGTTTTGAACCGCAACAGTTCAGGACAAACCGAAAGCAGTTCTTCCGCCATCGTTTCCCCGAAAAAATAAGCCAAACGCGGTTTGCCGTTCTTGATACGATTGATTAAGGATGCGGTATCGCCGCGATACACAAACGGCGATACGCCTTTCGTAAATTTCGGCAACCGCTGTTTACAGCCCAAACACACGCCCTCCGCGACCGTCTTCCGACCGCATTTGCCACAACGGAGCCCGTCGTTTTTTCGCATATTCTTTTCACAGGTCACACAAAATCGATGCTCGGGATACGCAAACACTTCCGCGCCACAGCTGTCGCAAACGTACCCCCTCGAAGCGGAAAAGAGGCGGAGTTTTGCCGTCAGTTTTTCTGAAATCTTTTCAAAAACAGACATACCAATTTCTTCCTCCCCGATCCGTTTAAAAGAAAACGGGCAATGCATTCATCAAATACCTGCCCGCCCCATTTCTAATTTTTCGTAGCTTCCGCGTCCTTTTTACGCTGGTATCGGACAAGTAAATACGCGCCGATCACGCCGACAACGAACAACACTGTGCCCAGCAAAACGTCCGTCCACGCCACACCGCTGCTCGCCCAGCCGAGATACACCTCGATGACGTCTCCGTTGCAGAACATCGAAAGGATCGAACCCAACGACAATCCGACGATCATGAAATATGCCGTTTGTCTCGCCTTTGCGAAAATATAAGTCATCAGCTTGGAAAACGCAAACAATCCGCCGAGGAACCCGATCCCCAGCCCCGCGTACACGATAAAGATCGCGGGAACGGACCTCCAATACGTCAGGCTGACACTGTCCACCAACGCGGAAAACCAGCCGATCGCCATCAGAAACGCGCTGGCGCTAAGCCCCGGCACGATCTGTGTGATCCCCACCACCCCGCCGATGAGCGCCGCGACAAGGAAGTGCCACCATTGTACGCTTGCAAATACGTTCGTCGTCGCGCCGCCCCCGATCGCGCCCGATGAAAGCAACGCGGACAAGCATCCGATCCCGACGGGCAGACACAGCCCGACCGCAAACAAAACGACTCGCTTGGGGGTGCGTTCCGCGCCCCCGATCTCGTCCTTGACCGCAGGAAACGCGCCGACCATCAACCCCGCAAACAGGCAAACAATGGCAAACGGCAGGATCTCGAGCAGTTGCTTGACTGTGAAAAATCCAAGTACGATCCCCACGACCATGCCGATGCCGATCGGCAATAAAAAGGCGAAGCACTGTTTGAATTTTTTAAAAAGATTCCCGACCGCGTATAAAAACTGATCGTATAATTTAAAAATGATCGCGACGGTCGAACCGCTTATTCCGGGCACGATGACCGCCAGCCCGATGAAAAAACCGAGCAAAGCGCTTTTACTCCACGTCTTTTTGTTGTATTTTATCAATGCGATTTCCAATTCCTCTTGCATACATCCTCCGTAGCGTTGACTCCAGTTTTTTTCTCGTTTCGGAGTAATTCTTTTCTCGCCCAAAAAAGCAACCGATAGGTTTCATCTTCTACGCCGACAGGCGTTACCGCCCGACTTGATACGTCTATTATATTATACCGTAAATCAAATCCCAGGTCAATACTTTGATCGAAAGTTTCACACGATTTTTACCAAAACTTTCCGACAGGAACAGCGAAAATACCGCAAAATCAGTCAATTTTCCGCGCGGGAAAGCATATATACTACTGTTATCTTATAAATTTTCAGGTGGAAGTATGAATTATATCCGAAAAATGTGTATCTTGCGCCAGGTCAAACAAGGCTTTTCCGGAGACGGTAAGGCGCTCTCGGGCTTGATCAAAGTCGAGCAATACGGCAAAAACCTCGCTGTAGAAGTGTCCGTCATTAATTTCGCGCCCCTCGTTTCGGGCGAATATTACTGCCTTCTTTCCGACGGAAAAGGCAAAACGGAAATGCTTTCCCTACGCGGGAAAAGCTTGTTCAACATCCTCTCCGACCTCGACGTTTCCGCAGGCTTTTGCGGCGTGATCTGCTACGTTAAAAATGACATCGTGCCTATCGCTTACGGTATCAACGGTAATGGTGCTTACGACTGGCGTTCGATACTCAACGCAACCCTGCCCCCCGTCTTTCCTCGTGCAGAACAAGAAAACGCCTTCGCGCGCTCCCCCGATCCGTTCCCCGATTCAACGCCTGCGCCGTCCCCCACGCCGACGCCTATGCCCACGCCGACGGCGCCCGTCGAAGAACCCGTTCCCGAACCCCTCCCCACGACCTGTCCACCGCCCCCCACCGTACCGTCACCCAACATTCCCCAACCCATAGAATATCCCATCGAGCCGCCTGCACCGCAACCGACGCAGCCCTGTCCGCCCCCGCCGACAGTACCGTCAACACCGACAAAATATAACGACGAAACCGTCGCAACGGAAAATTATTACGACCATCCAACCACAAACAGAAGCAAGGAGAACGGTTATGAATCAATCGAGTTTTCAAAAGCTGGCGAAAATGCACACGCTCAAGGCGCAGCTCAAGACCCGCACACGCAAGAAAGGCCAGACTCTGCGGCGAATGGAAATGCTGATGGCGTACTCCACGCGTTTAAAACGGACTCGGACGGATATTACGCTTCCGTGAAATACGAAATCGACGAGTTGTTCGGCAAATACCCGCGCGACACGACGCTGGATAAAGCCTTTTCACGCAGCGAATGGGCGCGCGTGAAGGGTTCCGCGAAAGACCCGCAATATCTTGTCGGTGTGATCTATGAGGATGGAAAAGCGAAATATATCTGTTACGCGTTGGCGGCAACGGATAAAGACGATCCACCCGACGAGATCAAAAACGTTTGTACTTACGTACCTGCCTCCGTCTTCGACGACGATCGTGGCTTTTTCGTCATCTTTCAAAGCGCCGCCACAGGCGAATGCATCAAGCCCGAACGGGTCTAAAATATAATTTTCACTTATATCTACAATAAGAATTATTCATGCAAAATGCCGTAAAAAATACTTCAAACGCTTGACAAACCTTCGTAAAGAGAGTATACTTTCGATAATCAAAAATAACAGGAGGCTTGTTATGAAAAAAGCTGCTTTTTCAAAAAACCTTTCCAAACAAATCGCATTTACGGCAGTATTCGCAGCGCTTTGTTTCGTTGGTACATACATAACGACCGTTCCACTGGCAGTGGGAAACGTCAACTTCGGTGACGTATTCGTTCTGCTCGCCGGCTGGTTTTTGGGTCCCTTATACGGAGCGTTGGCGGCAGGGGTCGGTAGCGTTCTCGCCGACGTCATCAGCGGGTATGCCATTTACGCCCCCGCGACCTTTCTCATCAAGGCATTCGATGCATTCATCGCATACCTGGTATGGACGTTTTTGAAAAAACTCATTAAAAACGAAAAACTCGATTTCCTTCCCCGCGTCTTTGCGGCAATCGTAGGTGAGGCATGGATGATCGCAGGCTATTTCCTGTTTGAAGGTATTTTCATGGTCGGTTTTGCGGGCGCACTTGCAAATATTCCTTTCAACAGCATCCAGGGTAGCGTATGCTTGGTCGGCGCAACGTTGCTCACCGCGGCGTTGTATCCCGTGAAACAGATCAAATCGTATTTTCCCTTGCTTGCCGATCCTTCCAAAAATCCTTTGGTTAGAGGTCAAGGCGCGTAAATCTGATTGTCTCCAACGAAGATCTTAAAGGCTTGAACGAGCCAAAATTAAATAGGGCATACAGCCTTTATTTTTAAAATACCCCTCGGGTCAATATTACCCGAGGGGTATTTCAGTCCATCTCGATGTTTTTCATTCAAAAGGAATGAAAATCAGGCTTATCCCAAAAAACGTATTGCGCCGTATGCGTAAGCCGCCGCGCCGATATGCAATACACTTTCATCAAATTTCGTCTTCGGATGATGCAAGGGATAGCCGTATCCTTTTTCAGGCTCGCCCGCGGCAAGCGCCACCATCACCGACGGCGTTTTTTGCGCAATATAGGCAAAATCCTCCGAGCCTCCGCCGCGACGATCGCCTCCCGAAAACTCTTTCGACGCATACACGGTACCCTCGTTTAACAATTCCGAGAGATACTTCTTCATTTCCGCCGACAGATTTTCGTCATTAACAAGACAAGGACAACCCGACGTAAACTCCGTCTCTGCTGTCGCGTGAAACACGCCGCCCATCCCCGAAGCGATCTCCGAGATCCGTATTTTGAGCTTCGCACGAGTCTTTTCGTCATAAGCGCGGAGGGTGCCTTCAAGCGTCGCCCGATCAGCGAGCGCGTTCGCCACCGTTCCCGCCTGTAACCGTCCTACCGTCAGCACAGCAGGCTGTGAAAGACCGAGTTCCCGCGCGGTGAGTCCTTCCAACGCAAGCGTGATACGCGCAGCGACGGTCAACGCATTTACGCCTTGTTCGGGCGTAGAACCGTGACACCCCCGTCCTTGCACGCGAACGGTAAAATAATCGGCGGCAGGCGCGCTGACGCCACCCGAAGACACGATCACGGTGCCCGCAGGCACGGACAGTCCCGTCAACACATGCAACATCATTGCTCCATCCACGTTCGGCTCTTGCAACACACCCGCATCCAGCATTTCTTTCGCGCCCGACAGCAATTCCTCCGCAGGCTGAAACACAAATTTTACGCAACCCAGCAGGTCTTTCTCGTATTTTTTCAGCACGTAGGCTGCGCCGAGCAACATAGCAGTGTGCATATCATGCCCGCACGCGTGCATTTTTCCTGTTTTACAAGCGAAAGGCACTCCTGATGACTCCTCGATCGGGAGAGCGTCCATATCCGCGCGCAACAGAAAGGTTTTCCCGTTTTTTTCATTCCCGACCGTCGCAACGATCCCCTTACCGCAATCGGAGGGTGCGTAGCCCAACTCCCGCAATTTATCCTTAACAAAGGCTTTTGTACAGAGCAAATCGAACCCCGTTTCGGCGTTCGAATGCAGCCACCTCCGCCATTCCGTCAATTTTTTTTGCAGCGCTTTTGCTTCCGCTAAAATCTCTTTTCCCATCATTTCGCCCCCATTTTCTTACAGCTTGCGCAACGCGAAGGCTTATAATACCAGCCAGCGTTCCGTTAGATCTAGTTTTTTATCTTTCCTGTTCGGGACCAGCGTTCCGTTGGACCAAGTCAAGGGCAAGGGACGTTGTTCCTTGCGGGTGTGGGCAGACCCCACGAAAACAAGCCCCAACAAAGCAAAACGCGGTTTTGCGCTTATCACGGCGGAGCTGTCAACGCCGAAGTCGTATCAGCACAAGCAAAGCTTGCTTACAAGACTACTGTGCAAGGGCTTTGCCCTCAACCTCCCATAAGAGGCTATGCCTCTTGGCTCCAAACTAAAACTCAACGCATACCTGGTACCGCTCTTTCCGTTTATAAAAAAATTTTACCAAAATTTTTTCTCAAAATACTTGACAAACAATACTATGCAATGTATAATATTATGCAAAAGGAGGTATTTCATGGACGCACAACTGAAAAAGGGGTTGTTGGAAGTCTGCGTTCTGTCGGCGATACAGAAAGAAGAATCGTACGGATATAAGATCATTTCCGATCTTGCGCCGTATATCGAAATCTCGGAATCGACCTTGTATCCTATCCTGCGAAGATTGGAAAGCAACGGCGCCGTGACGACGCGAACAGAGGAATATAACGGCAGATTGCGAAAATATTTCCGAATCACCGCCATCGGGCGAAAAAAAATCAAAGAATTTATCGAGGCGATGAAACAATTTGAAAAGATCAGCGATTTTATCTTACGAGGAGGTAATTTATGACGCAAAAAGAATGGGAAAGATCGTTACTTACGTATCTGCGCGATCTGCCACGCAAAGAACGTAACGCGATCATTGAATATTATCGCGAAATGTACGGCGATAAGCTGGATGCGGGAATGACCAACGACGAGATCTTACGGGAATTCGGCTTTCCACAGGACTGCGCCGACAGAATCCTCGCCGAAAGCGGCAAAGAACTTAAACACGAAAACATAAAAAACAAAGCAGACAAAACTGAGCATAAAACGAACCGAAACGCCGACGCGCTGTATTCCGTGGGCACGGCGATCTTATCCGTATTGCTTGTCTTTCCTTTTTCCATCGCTGCGGTCGTACTACTGATCTCGTTCGCCGCCGTGGCAATCAGTGGGATTGTCGTCGCGCTTGCAGGGATCGTCGTTGTCATCTGGAGCCCCTTTCAACTGATCGGCGGACTACCGATCGGCGGCATGATCGCATACCTGGGTGCGGGATTTTTGTGTTCGGGCATTGGAATTTTGTTATCGGTCGGATTCTTTTATCTGACAAAACACACCGCAAAAGGTTGCATAAAATTGCTCAAAATCTTGTATAGGAGAAACAAACCATGAAAAAAACGTTGACTGTCATTTTGATCGTAGCATTGACGCTCGTTGTTGGAGGAGGCATTATCCTTCTCGTCGGCTTGGGGCTTTCAGGATGGAGTTTTCAAGATATTTCCAACGTTACGGTCGAGGAAAAAACTTTTACCGAAACCACAGACGAGCCGATCTCTTCCCTCCGCGTAAGCTTTGACAACGCAAAGATCAGCGTACTTTTCGATGAAGACGCCTCGTCGGTTCGCGTCGAATATCCTTTGCTTTTCAACAAAAACGGCAAAGCGCTTAACGAAGTGAAGATCGAACAGGCAAACGAACACATCGATATCATCGAGAAAACGTTTTGGTACGCCAATATCCGTCTTATCAGCTTCACCACTCTCGAAGTGCGGGTGACCCTACCACAGAGCCGCATTTACAGCCTTTCGATCGAAACGAACAACGGGCAGATCGACGTGGACGGCAACGGATCTGCAACCTCTATCAGTCTGAAAACGGAAAACGGACAAATCGACACGACAGGCGCGACTCTGACTTGTCAAAAGGATATTTATCTGAATACAAGTAACGGAAAGCTCGCCCTCGGCGGCTTCTCCGCGATAAATCTCTACGCGGAAACGGATAACGGCGAGATCTGCTTTACAGACGGCGTTGCAACAGGCAAGATAGAAGGGAGCACAGACAACGGTCGTTTGGTCGTTTCGGGCGAATTGACAGCGCAAACGATCAGCTTCGAACTGGACAACGGAGACATCGCAGCGAAAAGCGGCCTGCTCCGTGCCGAAAACATCGTCTTGGAAACGGACGTAGGCGCGATCAGGGCGCGCGTAAGCGGAAATCAGACCGATTACACGATTTCCGTTGACAAAGACCTTGGTAACTCAAACGTGACCTCTCAGCCGGGCGGCAGCAAACGCCTGACCGTATCCTGCGACATCGGCGATATCGATATCCTATTTGATGGCATTGCGGCGCATTGACTCTCCCCACCAACGATCGTTCCAAGAGGTTTTCAGCGTCAGATCGCGCATGACCTTTATCGCCTCTGCGTTCTGATAATTCTTTCTCATCGCGTACATGGTACCCTCGTTTCAGAGACACTTTATTTTCCCGTAAGATAATTTTTTCCGAAAAACGTACGCGACAAAACAGAATTTTTTTCTACGGCTTCCGAAAAAATTTCAGCAAGGCGCACGGTATTACAGACCGATCTTGCATATAATTCCCCTGCCCCTACGTTTTCCATTTTTTGAGGAGAAGCGGGATGCGACCACGCCCGTTTCCGCTCGTTCAACAAATCCGACAAAAGCGCCTTATCCGAAGCGCTGAAAACGGAAAACGACAGGGGCAGGGTTGCATTGAATAAAGATATAGAACGTAAAAACTCCGTTTTGATAAACGGCGGAAAGCTTGCCTGCGCAGCGATCACAGCATAAAGAAAAAACAACTCCCGACGAGTCTCCGCATCAGGCGGGCGATAGATATATTTTTCCGCCACAAGAGTCTTTTCCTTCCCGTCTCGGGCACGAAGATATCCGTCAAAAAGATTTTCAAGCCGGGTGTGATGGAGTTTAGATCGCCCCGAAAGGGCGTAGATGAAGGGATGAAAAGCGATATCGGCGGCATAATGACTGACGTAACCCAACGCATAAGCAAACAGCCGCGGATCGCGCCGAGAAAGCATTTTCAGAACACAAAAAGCATCATAACCACCCTTTCGGTGCAGATACGAGCCGAGATTAGGCCGAGCGGCGGGCTTGTAAAAAAAGCAAAAATCCGGTCCTTGCGCGCCGAAAAAATAAGCGGATAAAAACGGACGGATACGGTTTTGAAGATCGGGCGGAAACGCGGTATACGCCTCACGCGCAACGCTGAAATGAGTATAAGCAGCCGGCATATACACAGTATGCCCTTTTTCTCATTTTCTACCCATGTTTTTCCTGCGCGCGAAGAAAAAAACTGAAAAAAGTTGAATTTTTTTTAAAAAGAGCGCAAAATGAGTTGACAAATATCGATGAGTGATGTATAATAGTCACGTTAATGCGGTCGTGGCGGAACTGGCAGACGCGCAAGACTAAGGATCTTGTGGGTAACTCCATGCAGGTTCAATTCCTGTCGACCGCACCAAAATCGGGTAATTATGCAAAAACAACGCATAAATGCCCGATTTTTTTGTGTATTTTACGTATTTATGCAGTTGATTTGTTTCAAATATAACGATTTTGTCGAGGATTGGCTACTATTTTGTCTACTGTTTTCGACGATTTTAATTCTACCAATAGATTTAGAGAGAAAAAATAAAAATTCAGAATAAAGTTCATCAG
>JBGVRF010000180.1:0-4380 GCA_045128175.1 Candidatus Scatosoma sp. | reverse complement strand
GTAAATTTATTCAACTTTTTTTATTTCTCTTCACCACAACATTTGACTTAGAGCCAAAATAGGTCCTCTATACCACAACATTTGATATAGAGCCAAAAAACCCATGCAGATCAAAAAGATACGCATGGGTTTTATCAAATTTCTATCCACCAAAGCCACCGGAAAGAAGCGTCAAGAGAAAAAACAATGCGATAAGAATAAGCAAAACGACGCACATCGGCATGAACATCATTTTTACTGCCGCCCAATACGTTTTCCATTTTTCCTTCGCCGTCGATTGCGATTTCGGCGTCTGCGTGGAACGAGGCTTGCCTTTCAAGCCCGTCACGTTTGACATATCGCTGATCGTCGAATTGTCGTCATAATAAATGACCTTTTCTTTCTTTTCCTTCTTCTTTGACATTATTACTCCTGAGAATAGCAATGACAAGCAACGAAATGCCCTGGCTCCTGTTCCTTATAGAGGGGAGCTATATGCTTGCAAATTTCCATTGCTCGCGGACAACGCGTATGGAATTTACATCCCATAGGCGGATTTGCTGGGGAGGGAATATCTCCTTTCAAAATAATACGGTTGACCTTTTCGTCCGGATTAGGATTGGGAACAGCCGAGAACAATGCATTTGTATAAGGATGCAAAGGATTTTCGAAGATCTTTTCTTTATCACCGAATTCCACCATCGAGCCGAGATACATAACGCCGATCTTGTCGGAAATATATTTAACAACGGACAAATCGTGTGAAATGAACAGATACGTCAGTTGCCGTTCCTGCTGAATCTTCTTTAACAGATTGATGATCTGCGCCTGAATGGACACGTCGAGCGCAGAAACCGGTTCGTCGCAAACGACAAATTTCGGACTGACAGCCAAAGCTCTCGCGATACAAATACGTTGACGCTGACCGCCCGAAAACTCGTGAGGATATCTTTCGTAATAATAATCACGAAGTCCGCACTGTTCCATAATGTCGAGAACGTACTCTTTTACCTTATCTGCCGGCACGATATTGTGTACCTTGACAGGCTCCGAGAGAATATCCCCTACTGTACTTCTGGGAGGAAGCGAAGAATACGGATCCTGGAATACGATCTGCATCTTCATACGAAGCGCTCGCATTTCCGAAGGCGTATAACCTGCAATGTCTTTTCCTTCAAAGAAAACCTGACCGCCTGTGGGTTGATGCAGTTTCAGCACCGTTCTGCCCATCGTGGTTTTGCCGCAACCGGATTCCCCTACGATCCCCAGCGTTTCACCGGGTTTGATCTTAAAGGAAACGTCGTCCACAGCTTTTAACGTGGAAAGAGGCTTACCCATCAATGTCTTCTTCAAAACAAAATACTTTTTCAAATGTCTAACCTCTAAGATCGCTTCGGGATCGGGAGGCAAGAGTTTGTCTTTTTCGATTTGTTCGTTGCGCGCCTTTTCTTCTTTTTCTCTTTCGGCCGCGTCGTTAAAATCGGAAAAATCTTGTCCGACAGCCTCCTGAGAAGCAGAAACTTCCGTCGTATCAGTCGTATCTACCTTTTCGAGAGGCTCGGATGCATTCTTCCGTTCCTCGACTTCGACCACATGCCGCGGACCTCTTCGCAACAAATCTGTTTGAAATTCTAGTTCCTTTTTCTCCATGTCAGTCTTCCTTTTCGTATAAATGACAAGCGACGAAATGCGTCGGGCTTACCTGATGCATACCGGGGTATTTTCCCGAGCATTTGCCGATACACTGCGAACATCTTTCTTTGAAATAGCAATAATCAGGCATATTGATAGGGTTAGGCACGTTACCGGGAATATTAAAAAGTTTTTCCTCGTTCGATTTCATCGTAGGCTTGGATTTTTGCAGACCTTGCGTATACGGATGACAAGGATTGTGGAAAATTTCCGACGCAGTACCCTGCTCAATGATACGTCCCGCATACATAACGACAACGTAATCCGCCATTTCGGCAATAACGCCCAAATCGTGCGTGATAAGCAAAATCGAACTGTTGATCTTTCTCTTAAGATCGTTGAACAGATCGAGTATCTGTGCCTGAATGGTTACGTCGAGCGCCGTCGTAGGCTCGTCGGCGATGATCAAACGGGGTTCGCCCGCAAGCGCCATGGCGATCATAACACGCTGTCGCATACCGCCCGACAATTCGTGGGGGTAAGAAGCGTATACACGTTCGGGCATAGCGATTCCGACAAGATTCAACATCTCGATCGAACGGTTTTTCGCAAACTCTTTCGTCGCGCCGGGAATATGCAAAAGCGACACTTCATCAAGCTGGTTGCCGATCGTGAATACGGGATTGAGCGACGTCATCGGCTCTTGGAATACCATCGACATCTGACGACCGCGCAAACGGTACATTTCCTTGATCGGCATTTTCGCGATATCGAAAACCTTTTCTTCCGTTTCAAATATGCCGATACCGTTTTCGTTGACGCGCTGCTTGGGACGAGTGATGGGAGCTCCGTTTTTATCCAGTTTTGCGTTTCCGTTTTTATCAAGAACGGGTTCGATGATAACGTCGCCGTTTTCGTCTGTTTCGTATACGGGAATATAATTTCCTTTCTCGTCACGCTTATAATCGCTTACCTTGAAACGGATAGAGCCTTCTACAATCTGTCCTGAAGGACCTTGCAACAAACGCATAATGGACATGGAGGTGACCGATTTGCCGCATCCCGATTCTCCTACGACGCCCACCGTCGAATTGGAAGGGATATTGAAAGTTACGCCGTTTACGGCTTTTACAACGCCCTGATCGGTAAAGAAATACGAATGCAAGCCCTCCACCTCGAGGATGTTGTTAGGATCTTTCATCTCCGCCGTATATTCGCTGGGATTCGCCTTACGGTTTTTCTCCTTTTCCAAACGACGCATTTCCACGGCGTTGGCGCGAGCAATCGCCCGCACCTCTTTACCGCTTAAATAATGTTTTTGTTCGGTGGCATTCACCGCCGTTTCTTTATCATTTTTTTTCTTGATGATACTCATTCTTATCTCCTCTGCTTGGGATCAAGCGCGTCGCGCAAACCGTCGCCCACAAAGTTGAAACCGAGTACGGCAATAATGATACATAATCCCGGAGGGCCCCAAACGTTGAAATTGTTCTGCAAGATATCGCTTCTCTTGGAAATGACCTCGATCATCGTACCCCATGAAGCATAAGGAATTCTTACGCCCAGATTCAAATAGGAAAGGGTAGATTCGTACAAGATCATGCTGCCGAGTGACATCGTCATGGATACGAGGATCTGAGGCAGAATATTCGGGATCAAGTGCTTGAAAATTTTTCTTGCGGTAGAATACCCCATCGCCTCTGCGGCAACCATATATTCCTGTTCGCGCAAATACAAGATCTGACCGCGGACAAGTCGCGCCATACCCGGCCAAGAGAATATGGACAAGATCCCCATCAGCAGATATATGTAATATTCCTGCGGGACCTGATTTGCATCCAATACCGTACCTATGATCAACATCAACGGTAGTGTCGGCAAACACATCAGAATATCGCATATACGCATGATGATATTGTCTATGAGTCCACCGTAATATCCGGCAATACCGCCGAGGACGATTCCTAAAAACGATATCAGAAATACCGCCAAGAAACTGATCGTCAAGGACAGTCTTCCACCGTACATCAAACGCGTAAAAATATCCATACCCTGCTCATCCGTGCCGAGAAGATGATCTGCCGAAGGTTTTGCAAGAGAGTTGATACCGTTATCCGTAACGATCAACTGCAAAAACTCCCCGTCATCACTTTCCATAATGTATTCTACGTAATCGGTATTTCCCGTACGATCCGTTTCGATCTCGCCCCATTTCTGGTATACAACGGGCCCTAACCAACAAAACGCAAACAACGCTACAAGCATGATAAGTCCTGCAACGGACAGCTTCGAACGGAAAAAACGGCGCAGAAGCATTCTCGTCGGAGACATAAGACGTACGTTTTTATCAAGAGGCGTTTCCGTATCCTCTACGTTTGACTGCGCTGCCGTTTCGGAAACCGTTTCTTCCAACGCTTCCGCCGTCTCTGCAATTTCAGCTTTTTCAAGGTTTTCTTGTTTTAAATCTTTCTCTTCCATAAAAACCTCCTTTAAGCAAGCTTGACGCGTGGATCAACGATTCCGTACATCAAATCGGAAAGCAATACGCCCGTAACCGACAAGATCGCCAAGAACATATTATACACCATGATAACGGGAATATCTCCCTGCGTCATCGCAGTCAAGGCGTAGTTACCGATACCGGGCAGGTTAAATACCTGTTCGGTGATCATTGCGCCCGAGAACAGCGACGGGATCAGGCCTGCGAGCCCGGTCACAAGCGGAATCATGGTGTTGCGGAAAGCGTGCTTATAGATGACCTTGCCTTCT
>JBGVRF010000179.1:0-3279 GCA_045128175.1 Candidatus Scatosoma sp. | reverse complement strand
GAACGGTCAGAGATACAGCGTTTTCCATTTCCGTTTTTAACAAAAAGGAAACGGCTTCCACTTCTTCCCGAGGACAATCGATCACCAATTCATCGTGTACTTGCAGGACAAGTTTCGCTTTAAATCCGCCTTCTTTTAATTTCTGATACACGTTCCGCATCGCAAGCTTAATGATATCGGCGCTCGATCCTTGTAACGGCATGTTCATTGCCGCGCGCTCGCCGAAAGAGCGGACGTTGTAATTGGAAGATCTGATCTCGTTTATTACTCTTCTGCGACCAAGCAACGTAACAACGTAACCGTCCTGTTTCGCTTTTTCTATGTTTTGACTCATATACGTTTTTACGTCTGAATAGCTTTCAAAATATTTATTGATATACTCCTGTGCTTTTTTCGAGCTGATCCCGAGATCCGTCGCCAACCCAAATGCACTGATGCCGTAAATAATACCGAAATTCACAGCTTTCGCTTGTCGTCTTTGATTAGCTGTCACCTCTTCTAAAGGCAGATCAAACACCTGCGAAGCCGTGATAGCGTGAATATCCTTTCCGTTGCAGTAAGCCTCGACAAGTTCCTTACATCCCGAAAAATGCGCCAAAAGCCGTAATTCGATCTGAGAATAATCCGCGTCGATTAATACGTTTCCCTTGCTCGCGGTAAACAGCTTCCGAAGCTCTCGTCCCTCTTCCGTTCGAATAGGAATGTTTTGAATATTAGGATTCATACTGGATAGGCGCCCTGTCTGGGTATTGTTTTGAAGGTATGTCGTGTGCACTTTTCCATTTACTACTAATGGTCTAAAGCCCTCTATATAGGTCGAATTGATCTTTTGGATTTTCCGATACCGTAGTAAGTATCTGACGATCTCCGATTCGTTTGCATATTTCTCCAATTCTTCGGCAGTCGTTTTGTAAGATTTGCTGTCTTTTTTCTTTTTTACTCCCGCGCCGATCTTTAACTTCTCAAATAAGATCTTGCCCAGTTGCTGCGTAGAATTGATATTAAACTGTTCGCCTGCTAACTTGTATATTTTTGCGACAAGCGTATTGAGTTCTTCATGATAACGCTTGGAAAGCTCGTTTAAAATGTTGACATCTACGCAAACGCCCTGTGTTTCCATATCAAACAATACGCGAACGAGCGGTAGCTCCACGTCTTCATATAATTTTCTTTCCTGCTTTTTTAGTGCGTTGAGATACGTTTCATATAAAAACAATAGCCCATACGCCCTGTTGGATACAGGTAAAGAATGGTAATCCAGACAGAAATCCAGCCCATCAGAATTGGAAAGTCCGTCGGCGAGACATTTTAAAATGCTTACGTCCTCAAAACTTGCTGAATGCGCGATCCCCATCTCCTGAAGTCGATGCATAACGTCTTTAACGTTGTAAGAAACGACTCGTTTTTTTCCTTCATAAATGCATCTTAATAAAGGTTCCAGCTGATAATCGTAAAATCCTACGTCCAATAATCCTTCCTTAATTGGAAAGTTATATTCTATAACGTTTTCTTCATCAGAAAGAAATGCAACGCGAAAACCATTGTTTCGCCAATCGCAAGCAAGCATTGCTGCTTTTGCGCTTTTAATTGCTTGAACGGCGATCAACACGTCGTCCGGATTTTCTTCTTTTAATTTATAACGTTTTACTTCCGTTCGGTGCTCCTCTTCGCCATTCGCTCCGCCCCATTCTACACCAACGAAGCTTGTCGCTGTCGCATCTTTAAACAGATTTTTTCCGATAAGACTTTTAAATTCCAACTCCGTGAATTTTTCTTTTACTGCGTAATCAAACGGCATCCGCAAAACGCATTCGCTCAAAGGAATATCAATAGGCGCGTTTGTATCGATAGTTGCCAATGTTTTGGAAAAATACGCGGATTCTTTTCCCTCGGTCAGTTTCTTATTTAAAGAACCGAGGATATCGTCAATATGCGCATAAACGCCGTCGAGATCGCCGTAATTCGTCAACAAGGTCATCGCCGATTTTTCACCGATTCCAGCAACCCCGGGGATATTATCCGATTTATCGCCCATGAGCGCTTTCAGATCGATGATCTGTGCAGGCGTAAGCCCGACTTCGTCTTTAAAATTCTCGGCAGATAACTCGAGAATATCGCTTACGCCCTTGCGTGTATAGCAAACGTTCGTCGTTTCGTCTACCAACTGATACGAATCCCGATCCCCCGTATAAACGTAGGTTTGCACGTCGAAGTTCTTTGCCATCGTACCGATAACATCATCCGCCTCGTAACCTTCTTGCTCGCAGATCTGTACGTTCATCAGCCTTAAAACGTCTTTAAGCACGGGGAGTTGCGCCACAAGATCTTCAGGCATAGGACGTCTGCCTGCTTTGTATCCGTCATACATTTAATGGCGGAACGTCGGTGCGTGCAGATCGAAAGCGACCGCAAGGTGCGTCGGCTTCTTGTCGGATATAATCTTCAGCATCAATTTGACAAATCCGAAAACACCGTTTGTCGGTAACCCGTCTTTCGTTGTAAAAACAGGCGTAGCGTAATATGCTCGATTGAGTAAGCTGTTGCCGTCGATGAGAACTAATTTTTCCATAAAATAAGCAATCCTTAATTTCTTGATACAGCTATTTTACCACGAAATAAAAAAAATCGCAAGAAAAACAAAAAGATTTAAAAAAAGATTTAAAAAAATGTGAAAATCCCCTCGAAAACGCTTGCATTTTTTTTTATAATCATATATAATAATAAGGCTTTCGATTGAAGCGCCGAAGTGGTGGAATGGCAGACGCGACGGACTCAAAATCCGTTGGTAGTGATACCGTGTGGGTTCAAGTCCCACCTTCGGCACCAAAATGTGAAAAACCCCTATTTTCAAGGCTTTTAGCCTGTGAAAATTGGGGTTTTTTATTGTGTTTTACCCTATTTTTACCCATTTTGTTACTAATTTTTGTTACTAAAAATTACTAAAGGCATATATACAGAAAAAAGGGCATCTGTAAACACGGATGCCCTTTCCCCTTGGAGAAGAAAAAAGTAACAAGAAGAACGTGTTACTTGAGAATGGATTCCCATGGCTTAACGCCACAGATACCAACTTCAAGCTTATTCGCTCTATAGTATGATCTTAATGCTGAGATGAAATCAGCGGATAGCTCTGGAACACCCTTGGAGGCATAGACCGTCATAACATCCCTCCTTAAGCTACCGCTGAAATATTGACCTTATCCTTGACGCGAGAGATTTTCATCTCGAAAACAAGGTCGTGGGTTTTCTTTCGGACGATGCGCCGATTCCATAGCGAAT
>JBGVRF010000178.1:0-2825 GCA_045128175.1 Candidatus Scatosoma sp. | reverse complement strand
TTTTCTTTCCCGTAAGCCGCGGCCGACCAATTGCAATTATACGTTTTCGATACCTTTTCGCCGTTCGCGTAGATCTCATACGCCGCGGCATTTTTGACGGGAGTCCAGTTGAGTATTCCTTGCGCGCTATCGTAAAAAGCGTACCGACCGAGTTTAATTGTACGGGCGCGAATGCGGCATTGTAAACGAGGAGAGCTGAGGCTACGACAATGCAAGCCGCCGCGCCAAAGCCGATCGCAAGAATTTTGTGATAGCGTTTCGCGGGAAAGCACAAAACAGTTTCTTTTATCGTTTGATCGGGGTCGGGAATGACTTCGGAAAAAGTCCGTTTTTCTTCCTGCGCTGAACGCAACATCTCCAACATATCGTACAGGTTTTCGTTGATTGCTTTCCAATCGGAACAGCGGGAAAATACTTCCTGCTTGAGCTTTAACGCAAAAGCATGGTATTCACCCGAAAGTGTTTTGAGAATTTTTCTGTTTTCTTTATTCAACATCTGTTTTACCTCCGAAAATTTTTGCTACGCTCGCCGTCGTGTCCGCCCAAGCCTTTTCAAAGGCGCTCAGCATTTCTTTTCCGATATCGGACAGCCGATAATATTTTTTCGGCGGACTGTTTTTGCTGGCGATCTTCGCGACCTCGAAGCAACCGTCTTTTTCCAACCGCATCAGCATCGGATACAGCGTGCCTTCCGAAAAATCGATAAAGCCGCTTTCTCGCATCCTGATCACGATCTCGCCCGAAAAGCGAAATTCTCCGTCGAGAATTTTCAAAACGCAACCTTCAAGGACTCCTTTTTTTAACTGTGTGTCTTGTGCCATAAACGTACGTCCTGTTTTTGTCGGTTCTTTGTATTGCAAGGAACTGTATTTTCATTATACAGGAAGATTTTTATTTTGTCAACTGTTTTTTGAAAAAATTCTTAAAAAATTTTTTATGGAAAAGAAAGGGAGCAGAAAACCAGGTTAAGCGTAATACTTTTTAGAAAGAAATTATCTGAATATTTTCTTAGTCCATTGTTTGATAAATCGACTGATCTTTTCGTTCTCTCAAGTACATATAAAAAATAGACGCGTGGAAATATGAATACGTGAACATATCTTCATATGAATTGTAAAAATGAGGTATTTTTTATCATATAGAACCAAGAAAAACGATGATTTCGGTCTAAATCGATATAATAATTTAAATCAGCATGATAGTAGTATATTTATTTGAGAAACAACATAAATTACGCAAAACGGAAGCTGCAAAATTTATGCGGGGGAGGACGGCGAATGAGACGACGTTACGACGAGGAACCGGGAGAGTGATAATCAAGCAAAGTAGCGTCAATAAAACCGAAGATATATAAAGTCTATACAAATAAATGCTGTCTAATGGTACCAGGTATGCGTTGAAATAAAAAAGCAGAGCCAAAAAAGGCGTAGCAAAAGGGGAAACCTTCGCTACGCCTTTAAATGTTATTAGGGTTTTATTTCGATAAAAATCAGTTTTTGAATTTTTCTCTTGTCGCATAGGTCGTGTGCAACAATTCGTGCGCTTTATGCGAATTGGGCTTTCCGAGATAGTTGTCGTAAAGCTCGATGATCTGAGGATTCTTGTGCGAACAACGCAACGTTCTCGATTCGTCCTCACGATAAAGAGCCGCCGCTCTCTTTGCTTTGTAGGTGTCGAGAATATCGGGCTCTTCGTTGGGAAGGAAGCAGGGTTTCACATATGGCTGACCGCCACCTGCAACGCAACCGCCGGGACAGCCCATGATTTCGATAAACTGGTATTCGCTCTTGCCTTCCTTAATCTGATCAAGAAGAATCTTCGCGTTTTTCATGCCGTGCGCAACGGCGACTTTCACTTCCATGCCCGCAAGCTTGTAGGTCGCTTCTTTGATGCCTGCTTCACCGCGTACTTCTTTCAGCTCAACGGAAGCGAGTTCCTCGCCTGTGATCTTATACGCCGCAGTACGAAGCGCTGCTTCCATAACGCCGCCCGTCGTACCGAAAATAACACCCGCGCCCGTATAATCGCCGACAATATCGTTGTCGAATTCCGCGTCGGGAAGTTTTGCGAAGTTGATGCCCGAACGCTTGATCAGCTTGCCGAGCTCCCTTGTTGTCAACACTGCGTCTACGTCCGCAAGCCCGTTTACGGATAACTCGGGCCTTTCTTTTTCGTATTTCTTAGCGGTACAAGGCATGATGGACACCACGAACATATCCTTAGGATCGATTCCGTTCTTTTCGCAGTAATAGCTCTTGAGAATCGCGCCGAACATTTCGTGCGGGGATTTGCAGGAGGAAAGGTGGGGCAGGAGATCGCCGTAATTATATTCGGCATAATTTACCCAACCGGGGGAACAAGAAGTGATCATAGGCAGTTTGCCGCCGTTCTGGATTCTGTCCAAAAGCTCGCTCGCCTCTTCCATGATCGTGAGATCCGCCCCGAAGTTGGTGTCGAATACCTTCTTGAAACCGAGGCGTTTTAAAGCCGCGACCATTTTACCCGTTACCAGCGTACCGATCGGCATATCGAACTCTTCGCCGAGCGCCGCTCTTACCGCAGGCGCAGTTTGTACGACAACATATTTTCCCGCTTTCATAGCTGCGTCGACCTTATCGATTTCGGATACTTCCATCAGTGCGCCGGTGGGGCAAACGCTTACACACTGTCCGCAAAGGATACAGGGGGAGTTCGCAAAGCTTCTGTTTTCTGCGGGTGCAACGATGGTGTTGAACCCTCGCTTTTCAAAACCGAGTATCCCCATTCCATGTGCATTTTTGCATCTTTCGACACATCTTCCGCAAAGAACGCATTTGGACGTATCT
>JBGVRF010000177.1:0-3598 GCA_045128175.1 Candidatus Scatosoma sp. | reverse complement strand
GCTTTCGGTACGTTTACGTGGAGGGGATAACAGAAGAACAAGCGAGCAAAGAACTGTTGGAATTTGTTGTGATTCATTCGGATATACCTTCTTGCGGAACTTTTTATTGTAGCGATGAAATGATCAATAGAATACAGGAATGTACCAAGAGAAGCGATACTTCGAATTTTCATTATTTCCCAACGGATTGTCTTCAGAGAGAAAAAAACGGTTGGACGGCAGACGCGTCTTTGTCGGCGGAACAGCTTCTGTATAATTTTGATTGTGCGGTATCGTTGCGTGAGTGGCTTTGCAATATACGGAAAGCGCAGACAAAAGAGGGAAAACTTCCTGGGATTATTCCTACGGCGGGCTGGGGCTTTGAATGGGGTAACGGTCCTGCATGGGATAGTGTATTGATCGAATTGCCCTATCAGATCTATCGTTTTACGGGCGATCGAGGTGTGATTGAGGAGAATATAGAAGCCATAGAGTTGTATTTTTCTTATTTATCGACGCGGAAGAATGAAAACGGTTTGGTTGGCTTTGGCTTAGGCGATTGGTGCGAGGCGGGTGTGGTTATTGAGGATCAGCATGAAACGCCGATCGAGGTTACTGATTCCTTGGTAAGTATAGACATGGCGCGAAAAGCAAGCTTTATGGCGGAAGTGATTGGAAATGAATGCTTGCGAAAGAAATTTTATGATTTCGGACAAGCTATGAAGCAAGCTTTTCGAAATAAATATGTAAAAGACGGTGTGTTGACCTGTAAAACGCAAACGGCGATTTCTATGTCGGTTGCCTTAGACGTGTTGACGAAAGACGAAATCGCCCAAGCGAAGCAAGACCTTATTTCCGCAATAGAGAAAGCGAACGGGCATTTTAAGGTTGGCGTGATCGGCGTAAAATATCTCTTTGACGTATTGACGAAATTCGGATGCTCGAGCCTTGCGTATAAACTGATCACACAGCCGACGTTCCCGAGCTATGCATATAATATAAACCAAGGGGCAACGACGCTTTGGGAAGCATTCAACGAATACCTGGTGGGCAGGAACGGATATTTTAGGGCAGATGGGGCCGAACGGATATTCTCCTTTAACCATCATTTTTGGGGAAGCGTTTCCGCTTGGTTTTATCTGGTGCTTGGTGGCTTGTGTATTAAATCAAATAAATCCGTTCGGATAGCGCCTACGTTTATTCCCGAACTTGATTTTGCGGAGACGGAATATGAGAGAAACGGTAAATACGTAAAAATTCGCTGGGAACGTCAAGGTGAACAGATTAAATTATCTTTGAGAAATATCGGATTTATAGGTAATATTTGCTTGGACGGCTATTACGCAGTGGGGCAGGATATCTCTATATTACAAGAAGGAACTTCGGAATATGTATTGCATAGGCTTTGATATAGGCGGAACAAAATGTGCGGTTTCGCTTGGAAGATGGGAAAATCAAGAAATAAGCATCGTGGAAAGACAAGAAACTTCCACAAAAAGCAATCCGTTGGATACGATGGAGGAATTAGCAACATACGTTAATGCTTGGATAGCTAAATATCACGTAGAAAAGGCAGGTATTAGTTGCGGTGGTCCTTTGGATTCCAACAAAGGAATGATTATTTCTACGCCGAATCTTTCCAAACAATGGCATGGATTTGAAATCGTTGCCTATATACAATCTCGATTTGGACTGTATGCGAAATTGGAGAACGATGCAAATGCTTCCGCCGTTGCAGAATGGAAATACGGGGCAGGCAGGGGTGCGACGAATATGGTTTTCTTTACTTTCGGAACGGGCTTGGGCGCGGGCTTGATCCTGAACGGAAAGCTGTATAGTGGCACGAATGGGAACGCAGGGGAGTTTGGCCATATGCGTTTCGCGAAAAACGGTCCTGTCGGTTACGGAAAAGCAGGCTCGTTCGAAGGCTTTTGCAGTGGCGGTGGAATTACCCGTCTTGCCATCGAAATGGGGAAACGCTGTAAAGCAATGCCCGAATGTATCCGTGAAATGGGCGGATATGAAAACGTTACGACGAAGAAATTAAGCCAAGCGGCGTTCTCGGGAGATAAGTTTGCCAAAAAGGTTTTTGCAAAAAGCGGAGAAATGCTCGGGAAAGGCTTGAGCGTCGTGATCGACGTGTTAAATCCTGAAAAGATCGTGCTGGGCGGTGTATTTATGCGGTCTTCGGAATTATTGATCCCTACGATGGAAAAAGAGATAAGAAAGGAAGCTTTGACGGACAGCGCGAAGGTATGCGAGATCGTACCTGCGCAGTTAAGTGAAAATATCGGAGATATCGCGGCGTTATCGATCGCGGGAGGCGTATAAGATGAAAGAAACAACGAGAATGATTTTAACGGAATTGACGGAGAGATATCCATCTTTAACTATGGTTAAAGATGATATACAAGCGGCTTTTGAAATATTAAAAGCATGCTTTGAAAATGGGAATAGAGTATATTTATGTGGAAACGGCGGAAGCTCCGCCGATTGCGAACATATGGCAGGGGAATTATTAAAAAGTTTCAAGAAGGCTCGTCCTTTGTCTGTTGACTTTGTGAATGTGTTAAAAACGTATGGCGAAGAGGGAGAGAAGCTTTCGCAAGGTTTGGAGGGTGGTTTGTCTGTGATCTCTCTTTGTGGTCATACGGCGTTTTCGACTGCGTATCAAAACGACAAAGATCCGATGCTTACGTTTGCGCAACAGGTTAACGTATGGGGAAAGAAAAACGACGTGTTGATAGCATTTTCTACTTCAGGAAATTCTAAAAACTGCGTATACGCGGCAATTACCGCAAAGGTAAAAGGAATGAAAGTGGTCTTTTTAGGCGGAGGTACCGGCGGGAGATTGAAGGAACTCGCGGACGTATCGATCGTTGTGCCAGAAAAGGAAACGTATAAGGTGCAGGAATTGCATTTGCCTGTATATCATTGCCTTTGCGCGATGTTGGAGGAAGAATTTTATTGAGAGTGGCTCACTATTTATGATTAGGTTATTTGAGAAATGACGAAAAAAATAGAGAGGTAAATACGAAAACGGGCAGCTTTAGCGAGAAAATCGTTAAGAGATGCCCGTTTTTGACAGCCTAAACGTCGTTGAGATTCTTTCCGATAAAATCACACAGGAAACATTGCTGTCTGCTTGGGGTCGGCAGGGCAAGAGCGCATAGTCCAAAGCAGCGTGACGCTGCACCCCAAGTAGGAAATCTTTTCGTTTCTAATAATCGAGTTTTCTATATTCCGAATAAGTAAAAGCAGGGGGCAGGTATGCGTTGAACGAGATTTCCAAGGTCAACGAAAAGCGAAGCGCAGACAAAAAGTTTTGTAAATGGAATAAAAAAATAGCCGAGCAAGTGAGATTGCTCGGCTATTACTATATAAGCCAAAAGTTTTTGGCTCTAAGTCAAATGTTGTGGTGAAGAGAAATAAAAAAAGTTGAATAAATTTACCGAAATGTTCCCATCAGGTTGTAACTTGATGGGAATTTTCGCTCGAAACGAGAAAAATACGTTTGCGTAAGTTTTCAAATTTGTGATATCCGTAAGCATTACGCTTAATTACTTTTATTAAATTGTTTGTTCCTTCCGTAAATCCGTTGTTGTAACCGTAAATGATT
>JBGVRF010000176.1:0-7435 GCA_045128175.1 Candidatus Scatosoma sp. | reverse complement strand
GGTGATTGTACCCGTCGGCGGTGGCGGATTGATCTCCGGCATTGCATATACGATCAAAACGCTGAACCCCGCAGTGAAAGTGTACGGTGTGCAAGCGAAAGGGGCGCCGTCTATGAAGAACGCAGTGGAGAAGGGGGCAATCGAGGCTTTGCCCTCCGTTTCGACGATCGCGGACGGTATTGCCGTGAAAAAACCGGGCGACCTCACGTACGAGCTGTGCAGTAAATACGTCGATCAGATCGTAACGGTATCCGACGACGAGATCTCGGCGGCGATCCTCGCGTTGATGGAACAGCACAAGCTGGTAACGGAAGGTGCAGGAGCGGTGGCTGTTGCGGCGGCGATGTTCAATAAAGTCGATTTGCAAGGTAAAAAAGTCGTTTGCCTGCTTTCGGGTGGAAATATCGACGTGACCATTCTTTCCCGAGTTATAAGCCGTGGCTTGTTGATGTCGGGAAGAAATTGCCAGCTGATGATCGAACTCATGGATAAACCCGGTCAGCTTCGCGACGTATCGCAAATCATTGCAAGCTGTGGTGGTAACGTAACGTCGGTACGACACGAACGCGCAAGCGAAGGCGCAGACGTCAACGGCTGCTATTTGCGTATCGTTTTGGAAACGCGTAATCACGAGCATATTAAAGAAATCAAAAACGCATTGATCGCAGCGGGATTTAAACTGCTCGATAAGTGAAAGAGCATACCATGTATGCGTTGAGTTGTAAAATTCAGAAGAAAGGAGAAAATTATGGTAGAACTTAAAACGGTATCAACGGAAAAAGCTCCTGCGGCGATCGGTCCGTATTCGCAAGCGATCGTATGCGGGGAAATGGTGTTTACTTCAGGACAGATCCCCATCGATCCTTCGACGGGGAAGGTAGAAGCAACGACGATTGAAGCGCAAGCGGAGCAAGTGATGAAGAACCTCGGTGAAGTGCTGAAAGCGGCGGGCACGGACTTTGAAAAAGCAGTCAAGACGACCTGCTTTCTTGCGGACATGGGCGATTTTTCTGCGTTCAACGCCGTATACGCGAAATATTTTACAACCAAGCCTGCCAGAAGCTGCGTAGCGGTGAAAACCTTGCCGAAAAACGTATTGGTAGAGGTGGAAGTGATCGCCACGCTGTAAAAGGCATATAAGACGAAGGAAAACGAAAATCCCCGCTCGGAGCTTCGAGCGGGGATAACTTTATTTTTCAGGAAATATTCCCGACGCTTCAAGCGCAAAGGCGAAACCCGTTTTAAATCCACATTGATAGAATATCGCGCTTTCCTTTGCATTAAGCGCGTTTTCGGCTTCCTCCAATTCGTTGTAGAGGTCCTTCAGCTCCTGCGGCAAAGCCGAACAGAAAGCGTTTCCTAAGGCTTTCGATTTTTTATATCCGATGAGGAATTCTTATTCCGCAAAGCTTCCGTTGCTGATTTTCAATATTGACGCCAACGAATTGTTTGATATCGATTTTAAAGCATAACATAAAAAACGCTCAGCTTTGACCGAGCGTTTTTCTATGCCGTTTTTTCAAATGACGGAGCCGCCGTTTGTCGTCGAACCGTTACAATATTCGGCGATTGCTTTATACAGCGCCTCGTCGTCGTACGTCTTTAACCCTGCGTACTGCAATGCTTGTTTATACGTCATTTCGGGGTCTTTTTCCGTATACGTGAACAGCTTGAGATACCGATCGAGCGCCGTTTCAAACCCGCTCGTTTCCGCCTGAACGTAGAGCTGAAGACTGCACGCCATCGATACCGAATAAGATACGTAATATCCCGGGTTTTCTATCGCTACGTACCGCCAATAGTTGTCGGCGCCTTGTCCAGCAAACCCGAAGTCCTCGAGAATACTTTCGTATAACAGATCGTATTCGTTTTTTGTGATCTTGCCGTCCGCCATCAGCGATGCGCTGTTTTTGCCCGTATAGGCGTTCGCGTACACCGCTTCTTCAAATACGTTGACCGTCATCGTCAATAAAACGGTGGACAGCGAATATTCCAGCTGCGCCAAACGAATCAATTCGTACGCGCCTTTGGAAAAATACGATTCCAAAAAGCCGAGATACAGCATTTCGTTGCCCTGCGAATGGGTTTCTGCCAGGTCGGTCGAGCAATAGTTCCCGTCGTTGTAGACGTCGTAAAAATAATGCCCGAATTCGTGTACGAAGGTAAAAGCGTCTTGATTGTTTTCCCCGAAAAAGACGACGGGGGAGGAAAGCGCGTCGATATACCAGCTGTACGCCCCTTCGTAATCACCGAGGAAATACGCGCCCTTTTCGCACATCTCGTCCAGCGTGTCCGCAAAGGAAATGGGGGTTGCGATCCCTTCCTGCTTTTCGACCGCGTCGAAATATGCGTTTACCGAATCATTTGCGATCACGTCGGAGAAAAAGGATCCGAAAAACGCGCCGTTATATTGGTCGATCTCGACGTCCGTCAGCTCTGCCGAATCGAATTTCCGTTCAAACTCCTTCGAGATAGTTTCGTACGCGGGCTTCACGTATTTCTTTATGTAGGAAGCGACGGTCGAGATGTCCTTATAACCGTATTCCCGATCGTAAATATCGGCGTACGCGTATTCCAAATAATTGTCGTAACCGAGCATACGGGCGATCGCGTTGTTGTTGGCGACAAGCTCTGCGTACAGGGTCGGCACCTTATCCGAGCTCTCCACGTCCAGCTCGGCGTATTCGAGACCGATCTCCGTGTTGCGCGTTTCCAGCTGTACGTATTCGTCGCTCGACATTTTTTCGCTTTGCGTCAGCTGCGCCTCAATTTCTTCTTCCGTCTGATCCCGATAGAAATATTCTCTGTAAGCCGAATCGTAGACGGGTTTTAGCAACGTGTTATATTGCGACGTCGCCAGCGTTTCATAATCGGCGATCTCCTCATAATTCGCCTGCGCCTGCTTGTCGCTCCCGTTTACGTCGGATAATATATACGCGTATTGATATTGCGCGTAAACGTTGTCGAGCGAGGCAACGTATTCGTTCCACCTCTCTTCAAAGTCGAGATAGGACTGATAAGTGGAGGAGCTTTCGTCGTAGCCGTGTCTGTTCTCGTCATAATCGTCTACCTCTTCCAGCTCGTCGAGGAGGGCCTGATGCTGTTGTTCGAGCCGTATTTTGTCGGCTTCGTCGAAGGTGTAGACGATCTGTTTTTTATACGCACTTTCGGTTTCGGGCATGATCCCTGCCGTACAGCCCTCGTAGGTGCACGCCCGCAAAACGGAAGGATCGTTGCTTTCGCCGTAGACGTGTTCATGCGAAAGTAGTCGGTCGAGCACCAGCTCGAACAAGAAGCAACCGCTGCCGCTGATCGTTACACAGCCGATACAGAGCAACGCGATTGCATTTTTAAGAAACTTTTTCATTTCCGGTATTTTCTCCTTGAATTTCCGATTTGTTTTCCGTGGCGGTGGGAATCTTCATCGATACGATAAACAGAACCAGACCGAGCGCAAACAGTATGGGCAAGGGGATGAGGGAAAGATTGATCCAGGTCGCTTCCGCAAGAGGGAAGATCGAGCCGAGGATACTGATGAGTCCGAGTCCGAGGATCGCGGCGCTCTTGCCGAAAATGTCGTATATACCGAAGAACTCGCCCGATTTTTCCGCGGGAATGATCTTTGTGAAATAGGACCTTGACATTGCCTGTATCCCGCCCTGGAACATACCGACGCCGATCGCCATAGCCCAAAATTGCCATTCGAAGCGGAGGAACACCGCCAAAACGCCGATCGCCGTGTACGCGCCGATGCAGACGATAAGCAGTTTTTCACAGGAATATTTAGACGCAAGCTTGCCGAAGAGGATCGCAAAGGGGAATGCGACGATCTGGGTCACGAACAGTGCGATGACCAGTTTGACCGTGCCGAAATTTTCAAAGCCGAGATCCTTGCCGATGCTCATTGCCATTTTGATGATGGTATGCACGCCGTCGATATAGAAAAAGAACGCGATCAGGAAAATAAGCGCCTTTTTGTTTTTTGCGAATTCTTTGAAGATACCGCCGAGGCGCTTGAAGGTCTCCTTAACGGGCTTTTCGGGCTTGGGCAGGAAATGTACTTGCTTATAGCTTTTATACAGGGGCAGGGTAAAGATGAGCCACCACGCGGCGGTCAAAAGGCAGCAGACGGAGAACGCCATGCCTTCCAACTCGGGAAAGACCATACTGCCGAGAATGTACAGAACAAGACACACGATAAAAGGGATACAGCTGCCGATATAGCCCCATGCGTATCCGTTTGCAGATACGTTGTGCATATTTTCGTCTGTGGTTACGTCGGAAAGCATTGAATCGTAGAATACGTTCGCTGCCGAAAAGCTCGTTTCCGTGACGATGTAGACGACGAGGAACAGAATGCCCGCGATGGCGAAATCGGCCAAAAGGCTGAAAACGGACAGCATCGCGCAGCCGATAATGCCGATCAGCGCGAAAGCGAAGAAGATGCCTCGCTTTTTACTGAAATCGGCGTATGTGCCGAGAATAGGGCAAAGCAGAACGGCGATGACCGTGACGATGATGTTGACCGAGCCCCAAATCGGGGTCAGATTTTCCGACGGTGACAAAAAGTCGAAATAAAAGGACAAAAGCGCCGTTGCCAGAAGAACGTAGGCGGAGTTTGCAACGTCGTACAGGATCCAGTTCTTCTCCATCTTGGTAAAGCCGCCTTTCTTAGCGGTTTTTTGGGTCGTGTTTTCCATCAAATTTTCCTCCGGTGTAATTATTTCCAAAAAACTCGTCGAGTTTCCCGTTTTCAATGTGTTTGGGAAGATTGGAAAAATAGTCTTCGATCAACGCCGCGGCTTTGGGTACGGCGTCGGAAAGATCCTTTTCCAACGTAGAATTCAGCGCATTGCAGGCGGGATCGTCCTTCTTATGTAAAAACATCTCTCCGAACTTTCCCTCCATACCAGCTATGCGCAAAACGAAATGGCAAAAGCCGTGAACGGGCGGAAACGGATTGGAAAAAAGATCGTTATTGATCGTCCGCATCGTTTTGATCGAACGTAGGATCTCGTCTGTGGATACCTCCAATGCGTTCGCGCAGGCTTGCGCCGTTCCGTTCTTCTTGGTGATCTGTCCGGCTGTCTTAAAACCGCGTATGGGACGACCGTCCTTTCGCAAAAGATATTTGTCGAATTCCGATTCGATACGTCCGTGCGAAACGCCCGTGTCCTCCAGTTCATAAATATGCGGATGCGCAAACACGTCGAGGGTGAAATGGCAGATAAAGCCCGCGATATACGCCGCGTCGGCGGAGGCGGGCAGATAGACGCCGTTTTGTTCTTTGACCAGTTTGTCTTTGAAAAGTCGCTCGCCCTGCTTTAAGAAAAATCCTTCGGCGGGGGCAAGATGCATGTCCATACCCTTTTTGCGGGTGGGATTGGACTTTATCGGGCGGTGGTAAAAAAGGATATCGGGTCCCTGCGTACCCAAGCAAAAAGCCTCGTTGTATTTTTTCAAAAAATCCCGAAACGAGGGGGGCAGGGTTGCGATGACCGCTTCACCGAATCGGTTGTGCGCGTAAATTGCAGGCATAGGCTTCTCCTTCTCAATCTCCCTTCCATTATACCATACTTTTTTTAAAAAAGATACTTATTCAAAGAAAATAATCACAAAAAAAGCAAAAAATCCCGCAGATTTTACCGAAGGTGAGGAAAAAAGAATGAAAGTAGCCTGTTTCGACAATACTGTAACAAGAGGTAGGCTATGTTAAACAAGAAGGAAACGGAAGTGATGAACGCGGTTTACACGCTGTGTAGCGGAAAAGGCGTGTGCCTTGTTTCTCCGGGGGAATTAATCGCGCAGTTGCCGCAGCGGGGGAAATATACGGAAGAGCAGTTGGAGAAGATTCTGTCTGCACTGTCGCTGGACAATTACTTCGAGCTGCTGTCCTCCGAACGAAAAGGGGAGAAAATGTACGTGATCTCGCTCAGGGCAAACGGATTTGCGTTTAAGCGCAGTTATACGCAGATGAAACGGAACGTTGCGCTGAAACTGACGTGGGCGGTCGCGTCGGCGGTGATCGCTTTTCTCGTCGGTCTTATTCTCAAATGGATATTTTAAAAAATATCCGTTCATTTTGTTTACTTTTTTCTGTGAGTGTGCTATAATGTAAACATATGTTTGTAAAAAGCGAAAAGGCAACACATTTTGGAGAAAACAATGGATTTTAAATTACATTCGCCGTTTTCGCCGACGGGGGATCAGCCGCAGGCGATCGAAAAATTAACGGAAGGAGTGCTCGACGGGATCCGCACGCAGGTGCTTGTCGGGGTCACGGGTAGTGGTAAAACGTTTACCATGGCAAACGTTATCAAAAACGTCAACCGTCCCACCCTCGTCATCGCGCATAATAAAACCCTTGCGGCGCAACTCTGTAACGAGTTTCGCGAATTCTTTCCCGAAAACCGCGTCGAATATTTTGTTTCTTATTACGATTATTACCAGCCCGAAAGTTATATTCCTTCGACGGATACGTACATTGAAAAAGATCTCAGCATGAACGACGAGATCGACAAGATGCGCAACAGCGCGACGGGGGCGTTGATGGAGCGCAAAGACGTGCTGGTGGTGGCGTCGGTGTCCTGCATTTACGGTCTCGGCGCGCCCGAGGAATATTTCCGTTTGTCCATTTCCCTGCGTCCGGGCATGGAATGGGAGCGCAACGCGCTGATGCGGAAGCTGATCGAATTGCAGTACGCGCGCAATGACGTCGATTTCAAACGTTCGACTTTCCGCGTGCGCGGCGACGCGCTGGAGATATTTCCCGCTTCCAATTCGGAAGTAGCGATACGCGTGGAGTTTTGGGGGGACGAGATAGAGAAGATCTTCGAGGTGGAGGCATTGACGGGCAACAAGCTGAACGAGCTGTCGCACGTTGCCATTTTCCCTGCCAGCCAGTATGCAGTAGGAACAGAAAAATTACGCGGCGCACTTGCCATGATCGAGGAGGATCTTCGCGGCGAGGTACGCACGTTTGAGGCAGAGGGCAAGATTCTCGAAGCGCAACGCTTGAAACAGCGTACCGAGCACGACCTTGAAATGATGCGGGAGATCGGTTATTGCAGCGGTGTGGAGAATTATAGCCGCTATTTCGACGGCAGAAAACCGGGCGAGCCTTCTTTTACGTTACTCGATTATTTTCCTTCGGGTGAATTTCTGGTGTTTATCGACGAGAGTCATATGACGATCCCGCAGATCCGCGCGATGTATCACGGCGACCTGTCGCGAAAGAAAAACCTCGTTGAATATGGGTTCCGTATGCGGTCCGCGTTCGACAATAGACCTTTGACGTTTGAAGAATTCGACGCGCGTGTGCCACAGCTGATTTGCGTTTCGGCGACCCCGGCTCCGTACGAGCTGGAGCAGGCGGGGCAGAGGGTAGAACAACTGATAAGACCGACGGGCTTGCTCGATCCCGTCATCACCGTCA
>JBGVRF010000175.1:0-2762 GCA_045128175.1 Candidatus Scatosoma sp. | reverse complement strand
CAACATCAGCATCGCCGAGTCTTTGTTTATGGAATACAAAATTTTTCGTGTAAATATTTCTATATTCCCTTCAGAACCGCCGATACCAAGTTGTCCGATGCTTTTTTCCCCGGTTTTCAAAGGGAGAAAAAGGGTATATTCGCCCTCTCTTACGATCAAAGCTTCTTCATCGTTCAAACGCATTCTTATCGATGCGTTCTCTTCACGATAACAAAGCTCCGCGGACGTTGACGCAAGCTGCATTTCCCCTTCGTATCTGATCGTGCTTTCCTTGCCGTCCGTTTCCGTCGTGATCGTCAGATTACATTGTTGCATTCGATTTATGCCCTCTTTCACTGTTTTTCGATAATTTCTTTTTCAATTATAGCAAATAATATATAAAATGTAAACCTATTGAGCAAAATATTTTGAATATTTTTCAAAAATCATATTTTCGCTTAATCATTGGGGCGTCTGATGTTTTCCCTGATCAATCTCCCCTCTTTGAGTAGTTCGGATAACCCTTTTTCATCATTTGCCGCAATGGCCTCTTTATATTTTGTCAACGATGTTATAAGCCCGTCCAATTCGTTTATAATGAACGGTTGATTGCACATATACAGCTCCGTCCACATTTTCTCGTCTACTCCTGCGATACGAGTCATATCCTGAAAACTACCACCGGTAAAGCCGTCGCATTGTTTCGCCTGCTCGCTTTTTACATAAGCATTGGAAACAATGTGCGCGAGCTGCGAAGTCAGCGCAATCTTCGCGTCGTGTTCCCTTGCGCTACAAGTAACGATTTTTCCGAATCCCATTGCTGCGGCATACGCTTTTGCTTCGTCGACGTCTTCCTCTTTGGTTTGCTCGGCAAGAGTGATGATCAGATTCGCCTTTTGAAACAGTTCCGCCGAAGCCGAAGCGATCCCTGACGTTTCCTTGCCTGCCATCGGATGTAGCCCTACGTAACGATAATTTCTCGGCTTAGCGTACACGGTTTCTTCTAAGATTGTCTTGACGCCACAAATATCCATTACCAACGCGCCGTCTTTAAATTTTTCTTTCTCTAAATACGCAAGAGTCACGCGAGGCGGCACCGCTATAAAAACTACGTCGTATTCGTCGAGCTTTTCCGCTTTTTTACGAATATATCCCGCACGCAAGGCATATTGTACGGTTTCTTCACCGCGACTAACGCCTTCTACGATATATCCCGCTTTTGTAAGCGCCGCACAGATAGAACCGCCGATGATCCCCAAACCGATAACCGCTATTTTTTTCATATTCCGACTCCTTTTTCTTCTTTTCGTCTATATTAACATATTTTCTCAAAAAATTCAAGCATTACAGAGAATTTTTTGATTTTTCGATAAAACAAAAAGAAACCCGGTCGTTTGGGTTTCCTTTCAAACGTTTTACTGTTTTGATTTTCCCATGTATTTTTCACGGGTCGCAATGCCGCCGCGAATATGCCTTTCGCTTAAATTCAGCTCCAGCACCTCGCGCGTCCGTTCGTATAACTCCGCGTCGATGTGTTTCAAACGTTCGGAAACGTCCTTATGTACCGTCGACTTGCTGATGCAAAAATGCGCGGAACACGCCCGTACGGTACACCCCGTCTCGACGATATATTCCGCGCATTTGATCGCTCGTTCTTCAATATAATCCCACAAAATCCCGACCTCCGTATGATGATTACGAAATATAATATGTCGGTTTTTCGCGGTTTATAACTGATTTTATCTGTTTATTCGCCTTTTTTATAGGACAAAGGAATAACTTGCTTTACCGAATCCTCGGCATAACGGGACACACGTTTCGCGCGTGCGCTCTGTACAGAAATGAAGATATCCTCGCTGGAAAGTTCGGATACGGCATTGTTCTTTTCCACGACAGCAAGCATATACGGCGTCGTAACGTAGCTTGCGCAAATAACGCTTGCGCCATCGCGCAGCCCTACGATGATCGAGCCCTTCTTATATCTCTTCGACGGTTCAATCTGCGAGGAAATAACGCGCTTGAACTTACCTTCGTCCGTTGCGATAATGATCTCGCCTTCGCCGTTGATCTGCTTCATCAGAACGACGCTATCGTCCTCGCGGAGCATGATACCGCGTACGCCCGTTGCTACTCTGCCTTGCGTAGGAATATCGTCCTTGAATGCATTCAAGCACATACCGGCTTTCGTCACAATGATGATCGTATCGTCTCCCGTCGTGTCTTCTTCAACGGCAATAACTTCGTCATCCTCATTCAGCTTAACCGCCTGGAAGCAATCTTTACGTTGCTCGTATTCACTCCAATCCGTCTTCTTGATCATACCTTTCTTCGTAAAGAAAAGCAAGCTTCCGAATGGCATATGCTCGCCCACTTCGAAAAGCGCAACCACCTTTTCGTCGTTGCCTTCCGTATCCGGAGACAGCTCCTTTAACGTTACGCCTTCGTCCGCGAGCTTACATTCAAGCTCCGGATCGGAAATATCCAGCTTGTGACAGTTTCCATAGTTGGTAAATGCGAAGATTCGTTTATCGGTAACAGTATCGAGAATATTTAAAGCAACGAGATGCGGCTTGAATTTTCCGTCGAGAGGCTTATCCAATGCGTCGATCTGTTTCTCGGTCAGCACTTTAAATCTGTCATCAGCCGTATAAACGAGCTTGCAAGGAACACCCGGTTTCTTTTCCGCAGATGCGGCAAGAATATCGTCCGCTTCTTCTCTTGTAAACACAAGACGAGATCTTCTCGGCGTGGGATATGCATTTTTAATCTCCGTGATCTCTTCT
>JBGVRF010000174.1:0-14271 GCA_045128175.1 Candidatus Scatosoma sp. | reverse complement strand
AGTAGCGGAAGAGGTCGTCGAAGAAGCTCCCGTGGAAGAAGTTGCGGAAGAGGTCGTCGAAGAAACTCCCGTGGAAGAAGTAGCGGAAGAGGTCGTTGAAGAAGCTCCCGTGGAAGAAGTAGCGGAAGAGGTCGTCGAAGAAGCTCCCGTGGAAGAAGTAGCGGAAGAGGTCGTTGAAGAAGCTCCCGTGGAAGAAGTTGCGGAAGAGGTCGTCGAAGAAACTCCCGTGGAAGAAGTAGCGGAAGAGGTCGTTGAAGAAGAAACGGTTGCAGACGATGAGAGCGACGACAAAGACGAGGGGGAGAATGCGGACGAGGATAATAAGAAAGATCCGTATTATACAAGAATGTCCCGTCGCGACCGTCGGAAAATGAAGAGAATGAAAAAATACAATAAAAAATAATTGTAGCGGGCGACGCGCGGCGGAAACGTCGCGCGTTGTAGCGTATGTGAATTATATAAAACAAAGGAGACAATATGAAAAATTCATTTAAAAAACGGACTCTGTTATTGGCGACGGTATTGGCGTTGGGCGCGTTTTCGGGATGTGAAGGGCAGAGTGCAACAACGGAGGACGTAACGGTGTATATGCCCGACGGCGCGCCGGCGATCGTAATGGCGGGGCTAATGAATGCGGACACCGAGGACGACGGAGTAATTTATCGCGTTGTGGCCTCGAGCTTGATCGCGAGCAAGGTTACGAACGAAGATATGGAAAAAAATGCGGATCTGTGCGTATTGCCTATCACGGCGGCGAGCAAGCTACTGGGGAAAGGGGATAAATATCAACTGCTCGGGTTGGTCACGCAGGGGAATTTGTATATGATCGCAAAGGATGCTGAAACGACGTATACGGCGGAGAATCTGTCCGCTCTCGTCGGAAAAACGGTGGGCGTTTTACAGATCAACGAAGTGCCGGGGCTTACCTTTAAGGCGGTATTGAACAAAAATAACGTAGCTTGGCAGGAAGTGAAAAACGACGGCGAGAAGGCGGCGGATAAAGTAAACCTGTTGGCGATCTCGGGCGCGGACGCGGTTGGCGCGACGGAAGGGGTCGACTGTTTCGTTTTGGCGGAGCCTGCGGTAAGTGCGCAGGCGAAAAAAGGATATTCCATCGTCGGAGATTTGCAACAGCTGTATGGCGCGGACGAGGAAGGAAAATTCGGATATCCGCAGGCGGTGATTGTTGCGAAATCGGAATTTGCGGCGGATAGCGGCGAAAAGGCGAAATGGACCTGGAACTTTGTGCAGGCTTTACAAGAAAGCAACGAATGGGTGTTGCAGGCGAGCGGGGAAGAGATCGTCGCCGCGGTAAGCGCGCACCTGGAAGATGAAGGGTATACGTCGACATTGAAAGCGCCGCTTCTGGGCACGGAAGTATTGTCGCGGTGCGGGGTACGATTTGAGTATGCGTATAACGCACAAACGCGTATAGAAGACTATTTGACGGAGATGATCGCAGTCAATGAAAAGGCGGCGGCGATCCCCGACGCGGCGTTCTATTGGCAGGGGATCTTGAAATAAGAAAAAAACGAAAGGGCGGAGACATTGACGGAGGCGCGGTGAAGAAAATTGTTCTGAAAAACGTATTGCAAACAGTGGGTGCGCTGGCGGCGTTGATCTTGTTGTGGCTGGCGGCGCACGCGCTGGTCGGGAATGAGTTGCTCGTCCCCGACTTTTTTGCGTGCTTGAAAGAGGCGGCGAGGTTATTCGGCAACGGCGGGTTTTGGCAGGCGTTTTTTTCTACGTTCGGTCGGGTTTTGATCGCTTTTGCCGTGTCCTTTGTTTTTGCTGTGATTTTTGCTGTAATCGCATACCTGGTGCCCACGTTTGGCCGAATTTTATCGCCGATCGTGACGGCTGCGCGGTCTGTTCCGACACTGGCGTTGTTGCTTATCATTCTCGTATGGACGGGAGCGGCGACCGCGCCCATGGTTGTGGCGTTTTTGTCCTTGTTTCCGATGTTGTACGTTGGGGGCTCGGCAGCGTTATCGGGTGTGGATAAAGAACTGATCGAAATGAGCCGCGTATACAGTGTGCCTTTGAAAAAACGTATTTTGCAGTTATATTTGCCTGCGGCGGCGCCGTACGTATTGAAAGAAGCGGGGGCTGCGTTGGCCTTTTCTCTGAAGCTCGTCGTATCGGCGGAGGTATTGGCGAATACTTACAAAAGTTTAGGCGGATTGATGCAAGAAGCGAGGATTTATCAGGAAATGCCGACTTTGTTTGCATTGGTGCTGTTGACGTTTATTCTCGGTTTGTTGATGGAATGTCTTGGCGGATGGTTGGCCGCCGTGGTCGAAAGGAGGCTGAAATGAGCGACGGGCGGATCGAAATGAACGTTTCCAAATCCTATGGCAAGCAAGAAGTGTTTAAAAATCTTTCTCTTTCGATCGAAAAGGGGAATCTTCTGTGCGTTTTAGGGGAATCGGGGGGCGGAAAGACCACGCTTCTGAATATGTTGGCAGGTATTATCCCATACGAAGGAAATATTAAAAATGCGCCCGAAAGGGTCGGATATATTTTTCAAGAACCAAGATTGTTACCCAACCTTACCGTGGAAGAGAATTTGCGCTACGCGGGGGGCAGGTACGAGTTGATTGATGAAATTTTGCGAAAAACGGAGCTTTCCGATAAGCGGGATAAACGTCCGAAACAGTTGTCGGGAGGGGAAAAACAGCGTGTAGCGATCGCACGCGCATTTTTGTCCGAAGCGGATACGTTGCTTTTGGATGAGCCGTTTTCTTCGTTGGATACGGCGCTCAAGATCAGGCTGGCAAAGGTGTTTTCGAGGCTTTGGAAGGAGAAGCGCCCGACGGTGGTGTTTGTGACACACGACGTGGAGGAGGCGTGGATGTTGGGACATCGCGTGATCGTTTTGCGGAAGGGAGACGTTGTTGCCGATATTCCGTTACCGAATACGGAGTTTCCGCGCGAATACGGAAGCGGTAGCGTGGAAAAAGAAAAATTGTTGAAGATCGTTCGCGGGGAATGACAAAAGGATATACCATGTATGCGTTGAGATAAGAGAAAATTTTTAAGGATATGACAGTCAACGAATCGATAGGGTTTTATTGGTAGTTTTTCGCGGCGGCGCTGTGTTCGGCGTGGTTTGAGATAGTGTTTTGAGATAATAAAGAAAAGCGAAGGTCGGGGAGTTCCGACCTTTATTTTGTCTCTTGAAAAATGACAACAATATTTTTTGAAAACATTGACATACGAAGCGTGTTGTGTTATAATAAAAGGGTAAATTGTTTACAAAAGTGAAAGACGAGGTTTTGTGATAATGGAATACGAAATGATTCGTTGTATCCGTTGCGGGCAGGATAGTGTGAGGTTGCATGGCGATACGTACGTTTGCGAGGGGTGTGGCGCAAAGTTTACCAAAAAGAGCGCGGCGGAGGATATGCAGGCGTTGAAAAAGGCGTTGATAGCAGAGACTAAGACCGCTGTCGACGATATTTTCTATGCACAAAAGATGGAAAAAATGGCGAATTGTCGTCAATTGCTTTGGGCGGAAGTGAAGAAAACGTATATCAGCAGCACAGAGATCCGCAAGGTGTGTCACGAGATCAAGAAGATCGTGCCGAACGATTTTGCCGCCAATTTTTATGAGGTCGCAAACAACGGTAATCCGGAGGATGTAAACACGTTTTTGCGGAAGATCGACGTTACGGCGCAGATGGATTATATCGATGACGTGATCGGGTTTATGATAAAGTCGCTAAAAAGCGAATATTTATTAGCGGTAGCGGCACTTATCGAACGGGCTTACAAAAGCGTCGATCTGGAAAAATACGATATGTGGCAGACGCGATTCGAGACGGAAGCGGCGCGGGTGAATGCGGGTGTGTATAACCTTGAATTGCCACGCGACGTGTTTATTGCGTATTCCAGCGAGGATATGAAGGGAGAGCGCGATTACGTTGCCGAGTTGACGAAAACGTTAGAAGCGCAGGATATCAGCTGTTTCGTTGCGTTGCGTAATTTGCAACACGGCAGCGGCGCGGTGGAAAATTATCAGACGGCGCTCAACAAAGCCATGAACAAATGCAAGATCTTTTTGCTGATCTCATCGAAAAATTCGAGAAAGCTGGGTTGCGATACGATCAGAAAAGAACTGCCGTACGTTCAGGAGCGGGATGTCGAAAACGCGCCGAGCGAATATAAATATAACTATGAATCGATGCCGATGCGGTATAAAAAGCCGCGCGTGGAATACCGTTTGGACGACGTGAAAAATACGGCGACGGATGGAATGATAAAGGAATTTTTCGGTACGTTGCAATATCTGTACACCGTGGACGAGGCGGTAGCGCGGGTCGCGGAGTATTTGCGCGGCGGTTGGGCGAAAGAGGAAAGACGGTCGGAGGTCAAGTCCGCCCTTGAGCGCGCGCAGACGAAAGCGGAAGTGAAATATTGCGTGGCATGCGGCACGGAAAATGCAAGAAATGCAAAATTTTGCAGCGAGTGCGGGGAAAACGTTTTTTCGCCCGACGGAATGAAATATTGCGCGAACTGCGGAGCGAAAAGCCCGTTGAAAGCAAAGCGTTGCAACCAATGCGGCAAGGCGGAGTTCGTTTATACGGAGGAGGAGCTGCGTGAAAAGCAAGAGGAGCTGCGCAGAAAAGAAGAGGAAGAGCAGAGAAAGCAGGAAGAGATTCGCAGAAAAGAAGAGGAAGAGCAGAGAAAGCAGGAAGATATCCGCCGAAAAGAAGAGGAACAGAAGTGCGTAGAGGCATTAAGAGATTTCGTGATCGAAAACGGCGTTTTGAAAAAATACGTGGGGAAAGGCGGCGACGTCGTTATTCCCGACGCGGTGACAAGTATTGGAAACCGCGCTTTTTCTATTTCGACCGGTTTGACAAAAGTAACGATTCCCGATTCGGTAACAAAAATCGGAGATGACGCGTTTTGGTGTTGTAGCGGTTTGATAACCGTGATTATATCCGATTCGGTGGCGAGCATCGGTAAGAGAGCGTTTTCGCCGTGTGATCATTTAACGAATATAGAAGTAAATAAAAATAATCGGAACTATAAATCGATAGACGGGAATTTATATAGCAAAGACGGAACAAAATTGATCCAATATGCAATAGGCAAAAAAGCGGAACTGTTTACGGTATCGAATTCGGTGACAAGCATCGAGGAAAATGCGTTTTCAGATTGCGACAGTTTAACAAGTGTAACGATTCCCGATTCGGTGCTAAGCATCGGTGATGGGGCTTTTTCTGCGAAGCATTTAACGAATATAGAAGTAAGTGAAAATAATAAGAACTATAAATCGATAGACGGAAATTTGTATAACAAAGACGGAACAAAATTGATCCAATATGCATTGGGAAAAAAGGCAGATTCGTTTGCGATACCAAGTACAGTGACCGATATCGGAGATTATGCATTTTCGAGTTGCGCGAATTTAACAAGCATAACAATCCCGAATTCGGTGTCAAATATTGGGGATGGTACGTTTTTTTTGTGTCGAAGGTTAACGAGCGTAACGATTCCGAATTCTGTAACAAAAATAGGGAATAGTATGTTTTTGAACTGCGATAGTTTAACAAGTATAACGATTCCTGATTCGGTGATGAGCATAGGGACGTTTGCTTTTTCCGATTGTAAAAGCATGACAAATATTACGATACCAAAGTCGGTGGCTTACATCGGCAATTATGCATTTTCGCGTTGTCATAAATTGACGATATATTACGATGGGGAAAAAACTCCAAAGGGATGGGATGAAAATTGGAATGGTGATAGACCAGTTGTTTTTGAGCCTATTTCGAAAAAAACAGCGACACAGAAGGACGAGTTGAAAGATTTTGAAATCGAAAACGGGGTCTTGACGAAATATAACGGAGCGGGCGGTGACGTTGTTATTCCCGACGGTGTAACGAGTATCGGTGATTCAGCGTTCGAAAATTGCAGTAGCTTGACGAGTATCACTATCCCCGACAGTGTAACTTCTATCGATAATTATGCGTTCTTTAACTGCTCAAACTTAACAAGCGTTATCATCCCCGACAGTGTAACTTCTATCGGTGATTATGCGTTCTATAAATGCAGTAGCTTGACGAGTATCACCATTCCCGACAGTGTAACTTCTACTGGGAATCGGGCGTTCGAAAATTGCAGTAGCTTGACAATTTATTGCAAAGGGAAGGCGATCCCGAATACGTGGTATAAGGATTGGAATCCTGACGGCAGACCTATGATCTTTTTGGGATATAGAAAATTAAGGCGTTGTCAATATTGCGGCGGCGAGTTTAAGGGGCTGTTTGTGAAAAAATGCTCGTATTGCGGAAAGAAAAAGGATTATTGACAAGTAGCGTATAGCGTGTGGAAGGACTGCCCGTTATAGCAAAGCGAGTTTTTCCCGTCATACCGAAGCGAAGTGAGTGAAACGAACGTAGTCGAGCGTATCTTGTTGTAAAGTAAGACAATAGGTTTTATTTGGATACGCTCCATGCGGTTGCTTTACAACCTTAGTCGGTATGACGGATAGCCAAAGATGCGGCTTACACAATATAAGTGAAAAGAATCTTCTTATAAATAAAAAGAATCTCCTTGTTTATAGGTCGCGACAAGGAGATTTTTTTGCTTTTCTGTGATAAATCGCTTGTTTTTATCGATATTTTGGTGTATACTATATATGATTATTTTGATTTGATATCTGGGGAGGGAAGGCAAAGGGCGACTTCGTCGCAATAACGCCTGACGGCGTGAGACACAAGGCAAAGCCTTGCTTTGTTTAGGCTCTTTTCGTGGACTCTGCCCACACCCGCAAGGAACTGAGTTCCTTGACTTCCGTTGGCGGATTTTATAGTTATTAGTCCCGAAACGGAAAGATAGAAAAGACTAGATGCAACGGTACGTTGCCGGAACGCTGATAGGAGATGAAAATTATGAAAGAAAAACAAATGGAAACGAAAAAGGGTATCTCAAAAGCTACGCTGGGGCGGATGCCACTGTATTTGCATTTTTTACAGGAAGAAAATTCCAAAGGTGCACAGTACATTTCTTCGACGGTTATTGCGCAAAATATTTCCGTATCGTCGGTGCTTGTGCGAAAAGATCTCGCGCTGGTGTCCTCCGAGGCGGGCAGACCGAGACTCGGCTTTGCGATCAGCCGCCTGATTGTCGATATCGAGAAATTTTTGGGTTATGACAACCTTTCCGACGCTGTTATCGTCGGCGCGGGCGGTTTGGGTCGCGCGTTCTTGGGATATGAAGGCTTTAAAAACAACGGGCTCAATATCGTCGCGGCGTTTGACGTAGCGGAGGAACTGGTTGGGTGCAAGGTCGCAGGAAAAGAGATCTTGCCCTTGTCCGCCCTCGAAACGTTCGTTGCCGAATATAAGATCCGTATCGGGATCATCACCGTGCCAAAGATCGCAGCGCAGGACGTTTTGAATAAAATGGTGGAGGCAGGTATCAAAGCTGTTTGGAATTTTGCGCCCGCGCCCTTGCGCGTACCTAAAGGTATCGTACTCAAAACGGAGGATTTGGCGGCGTCGCTTGCGATGCTTGCAGGGAAATTGTATAACGCCGGCGAACGCTAAAACGCGCTCCGTCTCTCTTTATCTTTTGCCTTGACGGGGCGCGGTAAGGAGGGTTATGTCGGAACGGAAAAACGGCGGTAAAACGCCTGAAACGCAAGCGGTTGGAGGTTTTGACCTGCAAGCGCTTCTGAAAAAAGTACGAGCGGCGCAGGTGGAATTTTCTACCTATTCGCAGGCACGTGTGGATGAAATTTTCAAAGCGGCGGCGACGGCGGCGAATTCGGCGCGGCTTTTGCTTGCCGAAATGGCAGTAAATGAAACGGGAATGGGCGTGTTTGAAGACAAGGTCTTGAAAAACCACTACGCCGCGGAATATATCTACAATCGTTATAAAAACGAAAAAACTTGCGGAGTAATCGAACGCGACGAGGCGGGCGGTTATACGCGCATAGCCGAATCGATTGGGGTCGCGGCGGCGGTGATACCCACCACCAATCCCACTTCGACGGCGATCTTTAAGGCCCTGATCTGCTTAAAAACGCGGAACGGGCTTATTTTGTCGCCGCATCCGCGGGCAAAAAGTTGTACGATCGAGGCGGCGCGGATCGTTTTGGAGGCTGCGGTGGAAGCGGGCGCGCCCAAAGATATCATCGGCTGGATCGATCAGCCGTCCGTTGCATTGTCGGCGGAGCTGATGAAAGAATCGGATATCATTCTCGCTACGGGTGGGCCGCAGATGGTGCGTGCAGCTTATTCGTCGGGCAAACCCGCGATCGGCGTCGGCGCGGGGAACACGCCTGCCGTTATCGACAAGACGGCTGACGTTCGGCTTGCCGTATCCTCCGTGATACACTCGAAAACCTTCGACAATGGCATGATCTGCGCCTCGGAACAAGCGGTGGTTGTTGCGAAAGAGATCTACGACGAATTCAAAGCCGAGATGCAGGCGCAAGGGTGTTACTTTTTGACGGACGAGGAGGCGGAAAAGCTGCGGGGGCTGATGTTCGGTACAGGCGCGTTGAACGCGGCCGTCGTCGGGCAGAAGGCGAAGCGGATCGCCGAGCTTTGCGGTACCCAGGTATTTGACGACGTAAAAATTCTGGTTGCGGAAGTGACCTCCGTCGAGGCTGACGAGCCCTTTTCGAAAGAGAAGCTTTCGCCTGTTTTGGCGATGTATAAAGCGGAGAATTTCGATGACGCGTTGGAGAAGGCGGACAGACTTGTGCGAGGCGGTGGCTTCGGGCATACGGCGGCGATCTATATCGACGCGGACGGCGCGAAGGATCGGTTGCAAGCGTTTTACGAGAGAATGAAAACTTGTCGTATTTTCGTCAATACGCCTGCGGCGCAAGGTGGGATCGGAGATCTTTACAATTTCCGTCTTACTCCCTCTCTCACGCTGGGTTGCGGCTCGTGGGGCGGTAACAGCGTTTGCGAAAACGTGGGGATCAAAGAGCTGATCAACGTTAAGACGGTAGCGGAACGGCGGGAGAATATGCTGTGGTTCCGTGCGCCCGAAAAGGTGTATTTCAAGCGCGGCTGTCTGGCGACGGCGCTCAAGGAACTTGGTCCCGACGAATACGAGCGGAAACGCGCGTTTATCGTGACGGATAAATTCCTTTACGACAACGGCGTAGCGAAAAAAGTGACGGACGTTTTAGATGAAATGGGGATCACGCACACGGAATTTTTCGATGTGACGCCTGATCCTACCCTTGCTTGCGCGCGGGAGGGAGCGAAGCGAATGTCGGAGTTCATGCCTGACGTAGTGATCGCGATCGGAGGCGGCTCGCCTATGGACGCGGCAAAAATCATGTGGGTGCTGTACGAGCATCCTTCCGCGCGGTTCGAGGATCTCGCCATGCGGTTTATGGATATTCGAAAACGAGTGTACGGATTTCCGAAAATGGGCAAGAGGTCGATGTTCGTCGCAGTGCCGACGACGGCGGGTACGGGTAGCGAGGTGACCCCCTTTGCCGTCATCACGGACGAGAAAACGGGCGCGAAATATCCGCTTGCGGATTATGAATTGATGCCGACGATGGCGATCTGCGACGCCGATTTGATGATGGATATTCCTAAAAGATTGACTGCGTATGCGGGCTTTGACGCGCTGTCGCATGCCATGGAAGCGGTGGCGAGTCTGCTTGCCTCCGACTTCACGAATGGGCTTGCGTACGAGGCGATATCGTTGCTCGTCTCATACCTGCCCCTTGCGTTTGAAAAAGGAAGGGGAGATCCGATCGCGCGGGAAAAGGTAGCAAACGCCGCGACGATGTCGGGTATGGCGTTCGCGAACGCGTTTTTGGGCGTGTGTCATTCGATGGCGCATAAGCTGGGCGCGAGATGGCATCTGCCGCACGGAATGGCGAACTCGTTGTTGCTGGTTGAGGTAATGCGGTTCAATGCCGTCCCTGCTCCCGAGAAAATGGGTACCTTCCCGCAGTATGCTTATCCCGATTGTTTGGCTCGGTATGCAAAGGTCGCGCGGTATATCGGTTGCAAAGGGGAAACGGATGAGGAGGCGTTTGAAGAATTGATCGATCGGATCGAGAAATTGCAGACGGCGCTGGAGATCCCGAAAACGATCAAAGAAGCGTTGGGGGACAGAGCGACGGAAAAAGAATTTTTAGATTCGCTTCCGGAAATGAGTCGGGACGCTTTCGATGATCAATGCACGGGCGCGAACCCGCGGTATCCGTTGGTAGCGGAGATAAAAGAGATGTATTTGCGCGCGTATTACGGACGGTAAACGGTTTCACGGAAAAAGTTTTTTAAAAACGGCGTATGCGCATATTCGCATGTTAGAATGTGTGCATACGTCGAATTGCTGTGATACTGCAAAAATTTAAAAATCATGAAAATTTTTTATGAAATATCATTTACAAATAAAATAAAGTATTGCGATAGATAAAAACAATAATGGCGTCAAATAAGAAAAGCTCTTTCGGGTAAAAGTTCGGAAGGGCTTTTTTGATGTGAAAAAATAATACAGATAATACAGAAGTGTAAAAAAGATGCAAAAAATACTTGACAAGGTGACTTTGATATGTTATAATCAATACAGATAGTACAGATGGTATAACAAAAAACGGATGGAAAATTCTCGATATTATAAAATCGGCAAGGGAACGCGCTTATAGCAAAGTCAATGAAAAATTAATTGTGATGTATCAGCAAATTGGAGAATATATCAGCGATAAAACAAAGACTCTTCTTATGGGGATTCGTATGTTCAAGGGCTTGCAGATTTATTTGAAAGAGAATATCCTAAACTAAAAGGCTTTACCCGTCGTGGTCTGTATAGAATGAAGCAATTTTACGAGCTTTATAAGGACGATGAAGTTGTAGAGTTCGCATTGAGTCGTAGTCTTTCTCCAATGGTATCGGAATATAAATTGAAATTGATAGATAAGCAACTTTTCCAGAAAAAGTTAAAAGAATATATAGACCTCGTAACGGATGAGGAATAAAAGTTAATTTAATAAAAACAAAAAGAAGTTTATATTGTGTAACAAAAAGCGGTAAAGGAGGAAGGAGATGCGATTTGGCGGAAAGGCGAACGTTTTCGAAAGGATCGTTGACGAGATCAAACAGATGATCGAGCTGGGCGTTTTAAAGCGCGGTGAAAAGTTGCCGTCGGTGCGCTCTTTTGCCGTTGAGCATAAGGTGAATCCGAACACCGTTGCCAAGGCGTATGCCGTTCTCGAAGAGGAGGGATATATACGCGTGCAGCCCAAAAAGGGCGCGTACGTGGAATATGGCGCGGGACAGAAAAACAGCCGCGAAGAAGAATTGGAACGGCAGATGCAGGCTTTGAAAAACGCAGGGATCTCCAAAGAAGAATTGCTGGATGCGATCGAGTCGACGTATAAGGAGGCGGACGTATGATTGAAATTAAGAATTTGACAAAAAGTTATGACGGGAAGAAGCCTGTTTTGAAAAACGTTCATCTTACTGTGAACGATTCTTCGGTGTTCGGATTGGTCGGGATCAACGGCGCGGGGAAGTCGACTTTGCTTCGGCTTTTGGCGGGTGTTTTACGTGGAGAAGGGGGGCAGGTATGTGTTGACGGGGAAGAAGTGTACGAAAACGAGCGTGTAAAGAAGCAGATCTTTTTTCTGCCCGACGACCCGTTTTATACGGCAAACGTCAGTGCAAAGGGGCTTGCGGATATGTACAGATCCGTTTATGATTTCAACGACGAAGTGTTTGCAGAGTATCTGGAAAAATTCAAGCTGAATCCCAAAGCGCCTATCCGTAATTTTTCGAAAGGGATGAAGCGTCAAGTATTTGTAGCGCTGGCACTGGCGGTCGCACCCAAATATTTGCTTTTGGACGAGGCGTTCGACGGATTGGATCCGCTGGCGAGAATGGTGTTTAAGCGCGGGTTAATTGAGTTGGTGGAGGAGAAGGGAGCGTCGGTTATTATTTCCAGCCATTCCTTGCGGGAGCTTGAGGACGTTTGCGATAGCTATGGTATTCTTGATCACGGCGAAATCACCTGTTCGGGGGATCTGGAAAACGATCTTACGAAATTGCATAAATTTCAAGCGGCGTTCGACGGCGGGATTCGCGCAGAGGACCTTGGATTTCCGTGTATGTCGTTTACCCAAACGGGCAGGGTCGTGCGGCTGATCGCCAAAGGAGACGCCGAGGAACTGATGACAAAAATAAGAGCTTTGCAACCGCTGTTCGTTGAAGAGATCGAGGTCGATTTTGAAGAACTTTTTATCGGCGAAGTCGAATCAAGGGGGTATCTGCAATGATAAAATATCTTAAATATGAACTAAAAAAGAATCTTTGGCTGTTCGGACTTCTGACGGCCGTGTGTCTGGTACCGTACGTGGCGCATATGTCGACTTTTACGTTCTGGGTCGGACCGACGGAAAACCGATATCTTAACAGTACGGGATTGACCAATATGACGTTTGAACTGATCGTGCTTTGCTATCTGGCGCCGTTGTTCGTCTATTCGTTCAAGATGAATAAGCGTAGCGTGGACGCGTTTTATTCGTTGCCTTTAAAAAGGGAAAAATTGTATTTCGTCAAAACCCTGGTGGGCCTGTTTTTGGTCTTGATCCCTTTTACGTTGACCTATTGGAGCGGTTTTTTAGCTTTGCTTTGCCGACCTGAAAATCCTTATTATATGAGCTGGTACGTGCCCGCTTATTTCGGAGCGTTGTTTCTCGGTACGTGCATATACGGGATGAGTGCGTTTGTGTACACGCGTGCGAACAACGTCGGGGACGGAGTCGTATTTCTTGTCGCATATTCTTTTGTTGGGATATTGATATTGGAATATATAGAGATGCTCATTCATACAAGTATGCCGTGGTGGTTGACGGACAATTTTACTTTTTGGGGCGCGATCAGTCAGTTTGGCAACAATATTGGGATATTGATCAAGGGCGGCACGCCAAACCGTTGGAGTGTAGCGATGTTTATCATTCCTTTCCTTCTCGGAGGGATCGGATATTTCCTGCTGTTTTACACTCTTCGGTTTGAGAAGGGAGAGAGCGCGGAACAGTGCTCGGATTCTTGGTATGGTTATAGAGTGTTGCTTCCGTTGTTTATCGCGTTGATTGTCGCTATAAATAATTTTTCGCTGTTGAATAGGGTGATGACTCTTATTTGCGGGATCGTGGTGACGGTTGTCTGGAGACATACGCTAAAATTTTCATGGAAATATTGGGTGACGCTTGTCGGCGCGGTGGTGTTGGGAATATTGCTCGGTATGCTGGTGGATTGGACTGCGCCGATCGTCAATCCGCCCTCACAGGCGTTTGGTGTACTGCAAGCATTGTTTGCGCTTTAAAAAATAAAAGCCCGCTTTTTAAGCGGGTTTTAAGTGTTGGATAGGGTAAAAGGGTAGTTATGAAAAAAAACTAAAAAATGGATAAAATTTCGACATCGGTTGGTGAGAAATATTGCCTACGCGGTATTGAAGCCGATCGCGCGGATCAAATACGGCGCGCGGATAGAAAAATTTGTTGCGCAGGGAAAAAGACAGTATCTTATCATGATGAATCATCAAACGGCGTTCGATCAGTTTTTTATCGGTATGGCGTTCAAGGGTCCCGTCTATTACGTGGCGAGCGAGGATCTGTTTTCCAACGGCTGGGTTTCGAAGCTGATCGAATATCTTGTTGCTCCTATTCCCATTAAAAAGCAAGCGACCGATTTTCATGCGGTGCGGACTTGCCTACGCGTAGCGAAGGAGGGTGGCACAATCGCCGTATGTCCGGAGGGGAACCGCACGTACAGCGGAAAAACGGGTTACATAAAGCCTTCGATCGTGGGGCTTGCGCGGGTGTTGAAGCTACCTGTCGCGCTGATGCGGTTGGAGGGCGGCTACGGCGTACAACCGCGGTGGAGTGACGGAACGAGAAAAGGTAAGATGCGCGCATACGTTTCTCGGGTGTTAGAACCTGAAGAGTACGCTGCGATGTCGGATGAAGAACTGTTCGCTTTGATCGAAAAAGAGCTGTATCGGGACGAAGGGACGATAGACGGAACCTACAAAAGCAAACGTTTGGCGGAATATCTTGAGCGGGCGATCTACGTTTGCCCGTATTGCGGTTTATCTCACTTCGAAAGCCGTAACGATTTGATCGAGTGTAAAATCTGTCGTAAAAAGATACGTTATTTGCCGACAAAAGAATTGAAAGGAGAAGGGTTCGAGTTTCCCTTCCGATTCGTTGGGGAATGGTACGATCATCAATGCGCATTTGTAAATTCGCTCGATCTTGCTTCATCTGGGGATATG
>JBGVRF010000173.1:0-3195 GCA_045128175.1 Candidatus Scatosoma sp. | reverse complement strand
GATGCTTTGAAAAATATTATTTTCTACGTTGGGATTTTCCTTTTTCAGGTCGGCGATCAGCTGCTTCACTCTCCGCCGCGCGGAAAAGGTATCCGTGTCTCCTCCCGTCAAATTTTTCGTAAACTTGCACGCGCAAGCAATAAAATCCAAATCGTTATATTCTTTCCAACGTAAAATATCGTTCTCCAAAACGCAATATAACGGTCGGATCAGCTCCATGCCTTCGAAATTCGTACTCTTGATACGCGGCAGCATACCCTGCAACTGTCCGCCGTAAAGCATCCCCATCACGGTCGTTTCGATGACGTCGCTTTTATGATGTCCGAGCGCGATCTTATTACACCCTAGCTCCTTCGCTTTTGCATAGAGATAACCGCGCCGCATCCGCGCGCAAAGATAACAGGGCGCCTCCGCCGAAGCGCCTTCCGCCGCCGCGAAAACGTCGCTTTCGAACACCGTGATCGGAACGTTCAAAAGCTGTGCATTCTCTTCGATCTTTTTTCGGTTTTCCGCGTTATAACCGGGGTCCATCACCAAAAAGATCAATTCGAACGGAACCTCACTGTGTCGCTGCAATTCCTGCATTAGCTTTGCCAAAAGCATACTGTCCTTTCCGCCCGAAATGCATACGGCGATTTTATCCCCCGCATTGATCAAACGATACTTTTTCACCGCAAGCACAAAGGGCGACCATATCGTTTTGCGGTATGTCGTAATGATCGACCGTTCTATTTGTTGATGACGCTCCAGTTCTTTTGCCATATATATTCTCTCTTACCGTATGATCAATAATTTTTCTTTTGCGCGAGTGATCGCCGTGTACAACCAACGATTCTTTTCCTCTCCGAATGCCCACGACTCATCGAAAACGATAACAAAATCGAACTCTGAACCCTGCGATTTATGACAGGTGACCGCATAGGCAAATTCGAAACGGCAGATGGGTTCTTCCGAAACGACGCGAAGCTTATGTAACAGCGCAAAATTCCCTTCGTGGACCACCGTGCCGTCCGATAACGTAACAGCGCGTTCGCCGTACATATGCCGATAACGTCCGTCGGTAAAGATCCCCGTATCAAAAGGAACCTTTACCCCCTCTTCCATAAAATCCGCCTGAAAGATCATAGTCGCGAGATCGTCAAAGCTTTCTTTGACTTCACACGCCGTACCGATAATCCCGTTGACCAGATGAAATTTTTCCTCTTTATCCAGCGGCTTTTCCCAATCATTGAGAGTACAGATCAATTTTTCGCCCTCCAAAGGCAACAGCGCGTCGTTCGGGATCCCTTTATAAGAACGGATCTCCGAATTAAGCGCGACACGGGTCTTGTTCCGACCGCAAATGATCTGATTCGCTTTCAAAAACAAGCGTTTGCGCTCGGATGCCGACAGCGCGTTTCGCCGTATCACGCATACCTTATCCCCGTAATTGCCGTAAGGGATCCGTTTACCCTCCCGCGCCATCGTAGCGACCTGAATGATGGGATTATCCGCCGCCTGCCGTACGATCTCCGTCAATTGACAGTGCGGGTTCGTCAGAAGCGGACAGGTTCCGTTGACGGGCGGTAGTTGCGCGCCGTCCCCGCAGAACAAACACTTGACGCCAAAGCTGAGCAGATCGCTAAGTACCGATTCGTTTATCATCGACGCTTCGTCAATAATGATGAGACGTATACGTTCGTCTATCGCCTGCCGTTTGATAAATTTCAGCTCTTGCTGTTCAAGTATCTCTCCGTTTTCGTCCACGTCAAATTCTTCGCCGTCGCGCACGTAAATGAGACTATGTACCGTCCCTGCCAGCGTGCCGTTTTTAACGAGATTTGCCGCCGCCTTTCCCGTAGGCGATACGAACACCGCCTCCACGCCGACCTTGAGCCTTAGCACCTTGCGTACAACGTGATCGATAAGAAACGTCTTTCCCGTTCCCGCATAACCCGATAAAACAAAGATCTGATCGTCGGTGTTGAAAAACCATTCCGATATTAAATTTTTCGCATTTTCCTGATCGGAAGTCAACACCGTTTCCATAACTGTACTTATTGTAGCACAATTTTTTATAAATTGCAAGAGATTTTACAAACGTTTGTTCGGAAAAATGATTTTTTTGCAGAAAAAAGTCGGACGTTCTGTCCGACTTGCGTTTTTTATTTCTGTTCGAATTGCATCGACAATGTTTTCTCTCCGAACGTCAACGTGATATAGATCATGCCGTCTTTTAAGGGGAAACGCCGTTTAAACGTTTCTGCGCCTTCCGCCGATAACGTTATGGTTTCGGACTGTTCATCATAGACGTAACGTCCCTTCGTCTCGTGTTTTTTTCCGTTTTGGGGATAGGTCAAGACGAAAGTTTTATCCGGTTTCAGTTCTAATCGCACGTCGGAAAACCAATCGGAATGGTCCTCACCGTCGAATACGATCTTTTTACATTCGTATTCGCCCAAATACGGTTTTGTGATATCGGTCAAAGAACCGCTTTTAAGATCCGGCATTGCGAACAATAGTGCAAGCAAACCTGCCAATAACGAACTTTTTATCATATACTTTTTCATACAGGCAGTATGCACTTGGGGGGCGATTTTATGCGTTCGTTTTCTCCCGTTTTTTGCGTTTTCGATCCCGATCCGCTTTTTTCTCTTCTATGATCTTCTCGCTGTTCAGGATCACGCCGATGATAAAACAGATCATAAGGATATACAGCCACAGTAAAAAAACGATAATCGTGCTCAAAGCTCCGTAAAGCCTGTCCACATTGCTGATCTTCAGATATACGGAAAAACCGATCACCGCCACGATCCACAATAATACCGTCACGAACGAGCCTGGTAAAAAACGCCTGATCTTCGCCTTATAGGGACAAATGTACATATTGAGCAACAGTGCAAGCATAAAAGAAAGCGCGATGAGCAGGACATAATCCGCCACCCGTTCCCACGTGGAGGAGAGAAGCCTTGAAAACAACGAGGAACCGAGTGCAAACAGCAATAAAAACGCAATCACGAGCGCCATCACCACGAGCAACAGTACAAGCGCACCGAGGCGTAGCTTTAAGCCGTGCTTTTTACGGCGAAAATCGTAAATAATCTCCCCGCTGCGACGGATCTGATAAAAGAGGTTTGTCGACGAATACAGCGTCGTGACGAGCAAGATCACCGAAACGCCGGTCGTAGCATTCATCGCCTCCTTTTGAACGTACGT
>JBGVRF010000172.1:0-12867 GCA_045128175.1 Candidatus Scatosoma sp. | reverse complement strand
ACGGCATCCCCTCATAATCGTTTTTAAACCCGAAAGGCGCGTTTTCGATGTCCTTTTTCTTTATGTACGGGATCTCCCGCTTCATCGCGTCGCAACCCGGATTTCTCGAATACTTTGAAGAGATGAACACGAACACCTTGCTGTTGTTCATTGCTTTATTCAAAGCGGATTGATAATTCTCCACCGCACCGCGGCCGTGTTGCAGGTTTCGGAGCGCGACAAAACAGCTGAGTCCCTGTGCCTCCAAAAACTGCGTCAGTTCGTCCACGTAATCGCGACCGCAACAATCCATATCCCTGCTGGAATACGCAATGAATACGTCGCGGGGCAGATCGAGGTTATAAACGCCCTCTTCGACCTTTTTCACCTCTTCCGCCAATTTCGACGTCTTTTCGTTGTATTTGTCCAGATCCGTCCGCTTATACGCGCGCTCCACCAGCTGATTGACGGCGTATAAATATTCGCTGCGCAACGATCTGATCATAAAATCGATCACGTCGTCTACGTGATCGGCAAAACGCACGACGTCCATTCGCTTGAGAAAAGCAGTCACGTCCTTGCTGTTGCCGCCGTTCGCCACCTCGTAAAAATTCGCGGAAAAGTCGTCCGGCACGATCTTCTTGATATCCTTACAAACAGAAAGGATCTGTTCGCTGGAAATATACTCCTCATGCGTCGCCGCCCACAGCATTTGACGAAGATTGGCAAGCCGCTCGGCTTTTTCCTGTCCGAACATATCCTGCAACTCTTTCTTGTACTTCTCTACGTCCTCGCGCATATATTCCGCAGCGCAAGCCGGGCATTTATAAAAACCGTCGCCGTTCGCCTCCAGTCCGCAACCGCACTTTTTACAAGTAAACTCTTCCAACTTCATTTCCTTCGACCTCTTTTGTTTTTCCGTTTGTTAACTTTACTTTATCAGTATATCATATTTGAAACGACCTGTCAATGATTTCCTGCCCATTGTATGTCACTTCCGAAATGACAAATGAAAAACAATATATCACAACAAACGCTCGATTTTTAATATCTATCGTTCAAGTGAGCGAACTATCGCCATATCGGTTTATTTGGGTGTGGTTTTTGAGCCGCCATACCAACCGAGCGAAACGAGTGGATGTATCTCGCATTTAAATAATGCCTTATTTTGTATGGAGATACACTCGACTACACGGCTTTGCAGCTCCACTCGGATAATGAGGCGCGGGCACATCGCTCCGCTTGGCTTCGTCAAATAGCTAAAGTATGACGATACTTCTTCCATTCATCAAAATCAATCATATGTTGTGACAGTGACGCAAAAAAGCAAGCTATTCCTTCTGCCTGCTTTTTTCACACCTTGTTTTTTACTCTGTTACAATGTCTGCAATATATTTTTTTGCCTTCTCGTCAAAGCTCGCTTCGTTATGCGTTTTGATATATTCGATGATCTGAAATTTTTGTTGCGCGTCCACATACGCCGCCGTGATCCTGGTGGGTAGAAGGTTCGAGCCGTCTCGCCACAAAAACTCCCCGTGCGGATATAACACCTCCCCGCCCGCAAAACGAGTCAGATTGACCGAATCCTGCTCCCGCTTCGTATGAAAAACAAAACGGGTGGACACAAAATAAAAATCACGTTGTCCGAATACGTTTTCGGGATGCTTGGTCGTCATGATCAGATGCACCCCTGCCTGCCTCGCTCCACCGACAAGCTGTTGCGTCTTACGGATAAATTCCGCTCCATATTTTGTAAACAGTCTATCATACCCGTCGATAACGATGATAAGGCGGGGCAAGCGGCTTTCCGCATCCAGCCTTTCATTAAAAGCAGGGAAACGGTGATACCACTCCAACGGCTGAAAACATGCCTGTAACATCTTGTCGCGTCGTCCTATCTCCCCGATCGCCCAATCGAGCGCGCGCATCGCCTGCCCCGCATCCGTGATCACGTCGCCCGTAAGCAGATGCGGCAGACCGCGATAACAGACCAGCCCGCCCTCCTTGTCGTCGATCAGCAAAAACCGCGCCTGTGCAGGCGAATATCGGGACGCTACGCCCAATAACACCGAATGTAAAAGCATCGTCTTTCCCGAATCGGGCGCGCCGCCTATCAATAGACTTCTTATTTCCTCAAAATTGGTCATTACGATCTCGTTCGTCTCATACCTGCCTATGGGAAATTCCATTTCTAACGCGTCGCAAGCGATATCGCGATCCCCCTGAAAAGCCTCTGAAAACATTTTTCCAAACTGCATGGAAAAGGCTTTTTTCCACGTCGTTTCCACGCAAAACAACTTTTTATCCCTGTCAAAATACACACGGTCGTTCGGAAGCGCGTTCAAAAGCGTTTCCAAACATTTATAATCGGGCTTTCCGTTGTTTCCACTATCGATATAGCATCGAAAGGCACAATAACCGCATTCGATCGAATGTATTTTCGCGGAAGTAAAGCCTTTTTTCCACAATTCGACAATGATCTCATTCCGCTTTTCCGTAATATACGCCTCGTCGGGAAGAATCGCGTCGTCGGAGATCCCCTCAAACAGATCTTCGGTTGGTCTTGCATACGGTTGCGCCCAAGACCAAACGTTTTCCCTCTTTTTCAATTTTAATACGTATTTCGCGCCGCATTGGCCGCAAAGAAGTCCGACGTTTGCGTATTTCAGTTTACCGCCGCATTTTTGACAATACCACCCCGACATATTCCCCTCCTTTTGTCATTCAACGCATACCTGGTATACCCGTTTTTATTCCTGCAAGAAAATCAGCTCGTAATCGCCCATGCCCGCGTCCCATTCGTACGAGGTAAATAAATATACATAAGGAACTTTTTCGATCGCTTCCCATTCTTCCTGCGTACCGTTATAATAGATGGTTTCGATCGGACAGTGATAGAACAAGCTGCCGCCGATTTTCGCCAATCCCGCCCCGAGATACACCGTCTTTATGACACATCGGTTAACCGCCTCGAAGCCGATCTCGGTTACACTGTCAGGAATACGGACCTCTGTCAAACCGCGACAATAATTAAACGCCCGCGGTCCAATCGTTTGTAAACTGTCCGGAAACACGACTTCTTTTATCGAGTCGTCCGCAGCAGTCCAATTATAAAATACTTCTTCGTCTATGCTTGTTACACCTTCGGGGATACAAACGGTTCCCCCCTTGCCGTAGTAGCCTTTCAATACGCCGTTCTTATCCACACGAAAATCGGTAAACCACCAACCGAAAAACAGCCGCAAGGTAACAATAACAAATATGATCGCCCAACAAAGCCACCAATAGCTACCGTCAAAATACCCCCAAAAATCAGGGCGATCGACGGTAAAAAATATGGAAAGCCCGCAAGCCAGCGACATCCCCACGGCAAAATAGGTAAGGTCGCGATTTATCCAACAGAATACGAAGGACGTAACACCCAGCGCAATACTGATCGCAAAAAAGGTCCCCGCCCAGCCTTCGCTATTCTCCACAAATAAGCCGTGCAAACAGGTGATCAATCCGTACACGGTAGGTACGCCGACGGAAATGATCAACGTTCGCCCCAAACCCGAAAACCACATGGCGATCGCAATATCCAACACCACGCCGCCGATCCCGATAAAGGTGTACGCCACGTCCACCGCGCGAGGACATTTAAATCCTTTCACCGTTTTCCTTATCTCTTTAATCATTCTTCTCAAAGGAACGAAAATAAGAATCGAGGGCGCGAATACACTTGCTGCAAAGCAGGTCGCGTATGTACGCGTAATATCGTTGATAAAATAAAGAGGGATACAGGCAATGGTCAAAGCGATCTGCGCGCCGAGGAACAACCACGGCCCCCCGTCTTCGATGTGTCGTAGTACCATCCTACGAGAGATCGCCGTATAAGCCACAAAAATGCCCGCGCCGATCAGCCAATGCCGCGTGTTTTCGAAAAATCCGCCGCATACGATCAGCGCCGTCGCCAACAGTAAAGGGAAAATAAACGTAACGAAAGTATTAAATCCCTTACGGGCTTTTTCCCGGCGTTTTTTCCTTTTTTCTTCTCTTTCTTGCCTTTTCGCCTCTTTCGCAGCCTCTCTCGCCTGTTGCCTTTCTAAAGCCGCCGCCGCTTCCTGTTCCTTTTTCTTTTTGCGGGATTTCGCCGCCGCTTCCGCCGCTGCCTGTTGGGTAAGCAACGTTTCAAATTCTTCATACGTAGCCAAAAATTCTTCATTGGCGCAAGCGGAACAGAATTTTGCCGAAGCCGGATTTTCCGCGCCGCAGGTCTTACAGAATTTTACATTCTTATCTGCTTTCTTCTTTTCTTTACGCGGCTCCGGTAAATACGGCTCTTCGTTCAATATCTCGTTGATACGCTCGATAACGGCGGCTTCCGTCTGATAGTAGCTGAGCGTGCCAAAAAACTCTTTTACGAGGTCCTCAGACGCCTTATCCGCGCTTTCACGCTTCGCCCCGAGCAGATATTCGATCCTCGGTTTTTTGTACGCCATAGAAACGTCCTTATAGGGCAAATTTTTATATTCCGCAGGGAGATCTTCGATATCCTTTTGCTTGATATACTTCATCTCGAAGCTGAGCGCGTCGCAAGCTTGATCGCAAGAATTTTTCGAGGATACAAACAAAACGATACGACAGTTGTCGATCGCAGTTTTAAGATAGGGACCGTAATTCGCCACCGCGTTTCTGCCGTGCTGTAAATTGCGCGCTGCCAAAAAGCAGGTGAATCCGTATTTTTCCAGTCTGGAAACAAGCTCCGTCACTCTGTCGATATCCTTGCCCGAATACAGCACGAACACCGTACGTGGCAAATTGACGTTGTAAACGCCATTTTCGACCTCTTCCGCTTCCTCCTCCAGCTCGTCCAATAACCGCTGATACCGATCGCGGGAAAGAACGCCCTTGTTTTTCGCTTTCTCCAAAAAAGCGTGCAGAAATACAATGTTCTCCTTCCGCAAGGATTTGATCGTATATAAAATGAAATCCTCTACGTATTCGGGATCTTCTTCTATATTGAAAGACTGTAAAAATTTATTTATCCGCTTGCTTTTGCCGTCGGACACGCTGTAATAAAACTCCGCCGCCGTGTCGTCGGGGACCAGCTCGCGGATCTTCCGACAAACGTCCTTGATCGCGTCGCCGTCGCTGAACTTTTCATGCGTTTCTTTCCAAAGCAAACGGCGCAAATTTGCCAACTGCTCCTGTTTTTCTTCATAGAATGCCTCGCCGAGCGCGTTGCGCAGTTCATCGCGATATTTTCGCGCTCCGTCGTTGGTATAGCGCGCGCCGCAGGACGGACACACGTAATAATCGCCCTGTTCGATGAGCCCGCCGCCGCATTTTTTACAAGTAAACAGTTCCATATTGCGTTTCTACGATCCTTTCTTTTATATATCTATTATTTTATCATAATTTACAAAATTAGTCAAGAATTTTATCAAAAAGAACGTCATATCCGAAATGACAAATGAAAAAACGCAACCAAAGGCTGCGTTTTCCGTCTTTAAGGCTTATTCGCCCTTTTTCTTTTTCAGCAATATGCCGCCTACTGCCAACAGACCGACGATCGCGCCCGTCATGCCGTATACGCTTGCCGTACAATTGATCAGAATCACATCATCAGAACCGTTACCATTAGGTCCTTCGGTTTTTTCGCCTTCCGTCTGCCCGGGGCTGCGTGTGAGCGTTTCTTTACAATCGGGACATTCTCTGTATTCTTCAACGATCTTACCGTTTTCGTCGTAACGGGGCAACCATTCGCCGTCGGTATGACCTTTCATAGGCAATGTTTCGGATAGACGAACGTCGTTACAGCCTTCGCAACGCTCGTAAACGCTGCCTTCCGCCGAACAGGTCGCTTCATTTCTGCGGAATTCATGATAGCCGTGTTCCGTCTTTTCCGTCGCGACACCCGTTTCCACCGTCTGCATACAATCATTACAGATCGTATCGCCTGTATAACCTTTCGCCGTACACGTCGCCGCGAAAAAGCCCTCTACGTACGTCGAGCTGTGCCCGCAGGTGATCTTGAGGCTGAGGGGCGCGAAATCCATTTCGCAAACGCCGCCTGCTGCATTCAGCCCCGAACCGCTCATCGTCAGCTTCATATCCATGGGCTCGATGAGGGAAACCTCGGACAGATCTATTTCGAAGGATATCTCGATGACCAGCTCGCCGTCGATCACGATCGGTGCGTCTTTGCCGCCGTTCAGGATCTTCAACACGCCGTTTTCGATTGCAATCGTCCAGCCCGCTGCCTCGCCAACAAAATTCACCGTGACGTTGCTGATCGGGCTACCTTCGCCGAACAACAGGAAGCCGTTACACTGCAAAGCTTCCAAAAGATAGCCATAAATACCGCCTTCTTCCTTGAGGTTTTTCAAAGTGACGTACACAACGATACGCTCGCCCTGCTTATACGAGGGCTGCTTCGCGCTCGTCTGCGCTTCGCCCGTTACGCCGTTCGAACGGAATCTACACTCGATATCCGCGTCCTCCGCCCCTACCGTGTACAAGAATACGATATCCATAGAAACGCATTCGCCGTTGAGATACCAGCCATTGAAGGTATACCCGTCCTTGGGCGTTGCGCTGAGCGCAACCGTTTCGCCGTACGCATAGCTGCCTCCGCCGCTCACCGCGCCGTTGTCGCCAAAGGACACGTTCACGTTGTAATTCTTGACCGCGTACACCGCCTTGAATACGATCGTCACCTTGATCGCGGGCAGTTCGTCTACGTAATCTGCAACGCCGTCGCCGTCAACGTCCCAACCGAGGAATTCGTAGCCCTCTTTTTCGGGCGCTTCGGGCAATACGGGCGCGTCGCCTTTCTCTACGCGCTGCGCGAAGAGCAGGTTGCCGTCCTCATCGGTAAATTCCACCAGATGTCTGTCAAAGCTGTACGCGCCGACGTTGGAAAGCGCCGCCAAAATAAGATCATCATACGCGACGTCCGCAAAATCAACCGCTACGTAGCCCGTGCGGTGGAGATAAAACTCCCACGTCAATCCGGACGCGATCACATAACCGTTGCCGAGCGCATACTCGATCAAAGTCGCCTGACCGGACGTATTTTCAAAGATCACGTTTGCGTTTTGAGGAACGTTGGTGAAATAGTTGTGGCTGCAATAATTGCCGTGCAGTTGTTCTTCCAATAGGGAAACGTCGTCGCCGTATTCGCCCGTGACGATGGGGTTGGTCTCATCGACGATCTTATTATTACGATCGTAATCAAGTCCCGTCGTTGCACCGCCGGGAAGCGCAACTTCGATCCGTCCCGTCAGCCAGCCGCTGTCGCAAGCACCGAATACCAGTGCGCCGCCCTGCTCTACGTACGTTTCCAAAGCCTTGGCAAACTTCGCGTAATTGTTATACATTGCCTGGCCCTGATCGTTGGCAAACAGGATCAACGAATAGTTCGCAAACGCCACTTTGCCGTTCAAAACGTCCGTCGTCGTACATTTTACCCAGCTGTCAATATGGCCTTCTTTCTGTAATTTTTCAAGCACGCGCTCGTTGCTCTGCGTCGCCCAAGGAGCTTTGTCCTGAATAAGCAACACTTCGATATACGCGCTGTTACGATAGCCGCAAACGCACACTCTACGACCATCGTGATGTTCTTCCACGAAGGAGCTATCGCCGCGGTTGCACGTCGCCGTATGCATTCCGCCTTCGTTATCCGTATACGCGTAATCGTGACCGAGTGCCTCCAGCGTTTCTTCATACGGTTCTTTACAGGTTCCGCATACGTATTTTGCAATGCCGTCTTCCGTACAGGTCGGCTCTACGCGTTCGAGCGTTTCATAATTATGCGCTTCGGGCAAATACGCCGTATAGCTGTATTCGCAACCCTCTCTTGTACAAGCGTACGAGATAACGCCCGCCTGCCGACAGGTAGATTCTATAACTATCCTACCTTCATCATAGGCATGACCGAGCGCCGAATTTTCATGAGTCGCAATCCCCGTTTCACCGCAAACGTCGCAGGTTACGTCCCAATATCCGTTTTCTGTACAGGTAGGCTCGTGATAGACCGCCACGGGACCCCATACGTGCCCCTTCGCGGGAAGCTCTTCACGCTTGCTTTCACCGCAACCGTCCGCGTTACAGATATATTGGTTGTAACCGCCTTCTTCACAGGTCGCTTCCTGCGAGGAAACAAGCGTCCACTGATGTCCGGTCGATTGAATGACTTCGAATTTTTCGCCACCGCACTTGTTACATACCAAACAGACGTATCCGTTCGCCGAACAGCTACCTTCAACCGTTTCAACACTCTCATACTGATGTCCGACGGTGATCGCATACGCCGTTTTCTCCGTCACGCCGTTATACGTATATCCAAGCACGATCTCCGAATCGCTGTAACCGCTAACAAAAACGTCCGCGGATACATCTTGTTCGGCTTCGCTCTTAAACGTTGCTTTTACTTCGATTTCGGAAAGATCTATCTCCGTAAAATCGCAATAATGCGTTTTTGCAGGCGTTTTTACGATCTCCAACCCGCTTAACACTTCCTCCCACTTCGCATAAAGCGTAACGTCGGAATTCACCTGCGAATCGGCGTTAAACGGTTGCGTACATTCTTTATCCAAATACCAACCCGCAAACGTATAAAACTCATGCGTAAGTTCGGTAAAAGCAGGAAGCGTCGCCCCTTCAACAACCGTACAAGAGCTGGGCATATTGCCTACGTAAGAAAGATCCGCGCAAGCATCGAATTTTACGGTATAGATCTTCGCCGTTTCCGATTTCGGCAACACCGTGATCGTCGCCACGTTCGATTCTGCAGTCTGCGTTCCTTTCGAGCTGACGCATTTATAATAATATGTACCCGCATCCAAATTAGTAGGAACGTAATAATATTCGCTCGTCGCGCCCTCAATCGGGGTAAATGTTACGTTATCTTGGCTGAAATACCACTGACTGGACACACCGTCCATCGTTCCAAAAGACAATTCGGGTTGTACGTACAACAATTCGTTGATGTCGTCAACCGTCGTCGTTCGGATGGAAAGCTGCTTTGTAATGTCTTGATTGTTCGTGCTGTAATCAAGGCTGTTCGCTTTGATAAAAACGGCAGAATCGCATACGTGATCAGCCGCATCAGCTATGGCAAAACAAAACGAAATTTTTTTACCGATTTTTACGACCTGCTCGTTTTTAGAGTTTCTCAAGCTGGTCGCATCAGCAGTAAGAAGGGGCGTATAGCCAAGGAAGTAGAACGGATACCCGTTCACACTATGTCCGGAAGAAGTATTATAATACTTCCCGTTTTGCGTATACGCCATTCCCCCACTCGCCGAACGCGCGACCGTGGTTTGGATAGAAACGATATTTCCATCGGGCAACAGCGCGATATTAAACCATTCGTCATCCGTTGTAGTTTCCGTGCCCATATCGTCAATGATCCATAACGCAAAAATATCGTTGTATTTTGCGCTTTGATTATATTCGGTCGAAGCAAAGAAATATTGAAAGGATAAGTAGGGCGATTTGGGTACGAGCGAAAAGCTCAACAACGCAGCATCGTTTGTCGTTCCCGAATACCCGGAAGCATTGTAAAGCTTTGTCAATCTGCTATCCCCAACTCCTCCCATATCTGCGTCGTTGTTGTCTACACTAAAAATAGACGTGATCGAACCGGTACTTAATACGATCCCATCGTTAAAAGGCAATCCCATAGCCTCCGGCGTTTCAAAAACGCCCAACTGTTTACTGTTGCCTTGAAAAGACACGTTCTCCACTTCTACGGCGTCGCCCATAATATTTTCTGCTGCCTTCGAAGCCGTAACGATAGTCGAAGAACACTGCGTCGCCGCGGCTGCGGAAATCGTCGCCTTGTTCATGCTCAACACGCCAAAAACAACCGAACTTGCCGTCAATGCTACCAAAGCAATGCTTAAAAATATCTTTTTTAGCCTGCTCATATCTAAAACCCTCCTGAAACTATTTTTATTTCGGCATCCGTTTTTCGTATCTTCTACGTACCCCAAGCTACAAGCCGCGAGATGTCATTCTGTCGTTAAAAAATGCGCATACCTACGTACACGCTATATATTATTATAGCACTTTATAGTTATTTTGTCAATGTTTTTATATAGAAAAAAACAAATTGCTGTGCGTACTGTGTAATTATAGTATACCATACGACAAATACAAGCGGTGTCATTTAAAAAATGACACCGCTGTTTTTCGTAATTTATTTTTTCGTCAAGGACGCAACCCGCTTCCACCTTGCAATGTGATCGTTTCGCCCGTAACGTAGGACGCCTCATCCGAGCACAGGAACACGCACACGCCGCCAATATCCTTTTCGGGATCGGCAAATCTGCCCATAGGCACGCCTTTGATCGTCTGTTCGTAACGTTCGGGATATTCTTCCTTGAACTTCTGCAAACCTTCCGTCATGGCAAGCGGACAAATCACATTGACGCGTACGCCGTCGGGTGCCCACTCCGTCGCCGCAACGCGCGACAAACCGCGGATACCTTCCTTCGCCGCCGCGTAGGACGATTGCGCAATACGGCCGAACAAGCCCGCGCCCGAAGCGAAGTTGATGACGCAACCCTTCGTCTGTTTGAGATACGGGAACGCCTTCTGCATATAGAAAAAGGTCGCGTATAAACCCGAATGAACCGCAAGATCAAGATCTTCTTTCGTGTGATCGACAAGCATTTTTCCCGACGCCGACGCCTGCGCGTTATTCACGACCGCGTCCAGACGACCAAACCGCTCGATCGTCTTGTCGATCACGTTCTGGATCGCCGCTTCATCCGCGCCGTCGGCTGTAACGGTCAACACTTCGCAGCCGTAAGCAGCTTCCAACTTTTCCTTCGCGGTAAGAAGGGTGGATTCCGTTCTGCCCGTAATGACAAGCTTCGCACCCGCTTTCGCAAACGCCGTGGAAAGCCCAAAGCCGATCCCTCTGCCACCGCCCGTGATGATAATAACTTTATCTTGTAAACTGATCATATAAATCTCCTTTTATTAATATTATTGATATCTAATCCTATTATATAACAAAAAATGGAATTTGTCAATAGTTTTTAAGTTTTTTCGGAAAATTTCTATTAACGCTCAACGCCGCAGAATCGTTTTGATAAGGAAGCATTGCAGGCGCTTGGGCAATACGTTCAACAGCGTTAATCCGACGTTTGCGTGCTTTGTATAAACGTATCTCGGTCGCTTTTTAAGCGATATTTTATACACGTAGTTTGCAAACGCCTCCGCGGGCATTGGCGTGCCCGTAAATTTTTCGACAAGCAAGCAAAAGTGCTTGGATTGCTTTTTATACAGCTGCGTTGTTTGGCAAAGCCGCTCGGTTGCTGAGGCTGAGCCACGCGCCAAGGGCGTTTCCACTGCCCCCGGACGAAGAGTGATTACCTTTTGTCCCAACAGATTGAGCTCTTGTCGCAACGCATGCGCGTAGACGTCCACCGCGCTTTTGCTGACGTTGTATATGCCGTTGAAGGGCAAGGGATCGTAAGCGGCGACCTCGCTGGAAGTGATAAGGATACGACCGTCCTTTTTTAAAAGGGAATGAAAGGTTTTGTTTACGAGAATCGCCCCCAGCAGGTTGATCTGCATAACGCGAGCGATCTCGGCATATTCCGCTTCGATAAACGAGCCCATTATGTGAACGCCTGCAAAATTGGCGATGATATCCAAAACAACGCCCTCTTCCCGTAACTTTTCGGCGATTTGCTGCAAGTCTTCGGGCGAGGTGACGTCCGCCTTGAAATATCGTACCGACGGGACGGAAAGAAAATTCGGAGCGTTTATATCCAATGCGTACACGGTGTGGCCGTTTTGGAAAAAAGCGTCCGCAACGGCCCTGCCGATGCCCGACGCCGCGCCGGTGATGAGTACGTTTAATTTTTTCGACTGTTCTTTCATATGGATATTCTCCTGTCAAGCCTTTTCATAATGATCTAATGCTTTTCACGAAATAAACTTTCTTTTCGTCATACCAAGCGGAACCGTAGGCGTAGTCGAATGTCCCCCGCCGTCATATCGGTCTGTTTGGGCGAACGCCTGATCCAAGCGAAGCGAGTGGAGTCCTCTATATAATTCCACGCCTCGCTTTTTTGTTCTTCACTTTTATTTATTTTTTTGAGATACACTCTATGCGTTCACTTAGTCGGTATTACGATTGAACGAGATATACCCCGAAAATTTGCTTCGTTTACTTACTCGGTATGACGTTTCAGGCCCTTGAACTATTTTTAACGTAAATGCAGCCCTGCCCTTTCCATCATACCGACCAAGCCGAATAAACGTCGTTGATCCTATTTTCCTACTGCCATATCCGAGCGAAGTGGGTAAAACGAACGTAGTCGAGTGTATCTTGGTATAAAATATACCCGCCCGGTTGACCGAGCGGGATATTTTTCAGTTAGCCGTTATGCTTTCGCATAACCTTTGAAAGATTACGGATTTACTCCTCATCTTTCTTGACACCCAAGCAATGTTCTTTGTCTGCGCCACATACGTCACAATTTCCATCTGCGGGATTCGAATCTTGATAGTCGGGCTTTGCAGGAATCACTGCATCATAGGTATAACCACAATCACTACATTTCTGATGCGTTTCGCCACTAGAGGTATGCGTAGCGCCATATCCAGTTTCCGTGATTTGATGACCCTTCGTTGCATCACAACCTTCGTTTGTACATTCGTAGCAAGCGGAGGAAACGGGTTCACCGTTTTCGTCTACAACGTGTTTCCAAGCATGTTCAACATAAGTGAAGATATCATTATAAGTAACGATTTCACCCAGTTCATTGAAGTAGGTCTGACAATCAGGACAATAGAAGTGAGCGATGTTGTTATATTCGCCACACTTAGCGTCCGTCACTGCAGGTACATGAACCCTAGCGGAGTGCTCACAGTTAACCT
>JBGVRF010000171.1:0-6316 GCA_045128175.1 Candidatus Scatosoma sp. | reverse complement strand
TGGCGCTGGGGCGCCTTGCTGGTATTCATGCACTTTAGTGCAAAACTTAAAGCCCCCACTTTAGTGGGGGATATTTACTTAATACGGAGTATTTCGGCATCACAATTCACCTAAAATAATAAATATAGCCGTAGCTTCTATATAAGGAATTACGGGCTTTTTTGTTTGTTTTTTACTGCAAATGGAAATCCACTCTTTCAAGATAATAAGCTTTACTTTGTACCATTCCAAGTAAATTTTTCCTTACAGTAACGCGATAATAAAGGGTAACAGTTTTAAGTTCCCGGTAATCTTCGGAAACATTGTGTTTATTGAATTGAACAAACCAATCTTCCCCTTCAATAGTAAACTGTGCTTTTGTTCTGCTGTTCTCGTAAATATCCCATTCCGATAAATGCAGGCGAGCTCTTCTTTGCCAAATGTCAGGATTACTTTCCTCGTAATAATTTAGATTCCACGCGGAATAACCATCCCATTCAATTTGAGCATAATCAGTTACATATTCTGTTGTATCAATTTCGATAACGGATAATACTGCAACAAAACAAAGGATTAAGATCCCGATAATAGCGACGACTGTTACAAGTCTTTGATTCTTGACTATATTATCTTCAAGCGCCTTTGAATGCTCGTCTATAATCTCTTCCCTCTGTACTAATTCATTAATAGAGATTTCAAAATAATCCGCGATTTTCTGTAAAATTTCATTTGTCGGATATGCTTTTCCCGTTTCGTATTTTGCTATCATAGAACGCGAAATAAACAACTCTGAAGCAAGTTCTTCTTGCGTTAATCCGCGTGATTTTCGCAGGCTGCTTAATTTATCAGCTAACACTATATTAACCTCACTTTTCCAATTTAATTTCAATTTATTATAGCATAAATACTACCAAAATTCAATAAAAACAATGTTCTTTATGCAAAGGAACAATGTTCTTTTGTGATTTTTATATGTTGTCTGGAAATTTTTCAACAAGTTCAAACACACTGGCTTTCTCTCCACCAAAACCGCATTTTTATTCATAAAAGTTTGGCTTTTTTGTTGCATAATGAATAAAAACAGCAAAAAATCACTCAAAAAAGGACAAAAAACACCCATTTGGGACAGTGATTTGGGACAATGCGCATGTTTTTCCCTTGATTTTTCAACGAATTTAGGTGGGTATAGCTTGAAATATTCTTTTTATACGCTCTGCTCGTTGAAACATATATATTTGCCGTCGGGCAATAAAATAGGCGCCTCTATTTTTGTAGAGATAGCCTTTGAAATAGGTATATTGAATTATTTATACAATCGGAAATACAACCAAATCCATTTGCTCACACATGAACTTATTGGGGAAATGGGTATACACGTAGCGACCGCGCATACATTTGAGAGAGATCATTTCACCCATCAGTTGAACGTTCTCAAAAGAGATAGTTTCGGACAATACGTCGTAGGGGTTAGAGTAGTTAAGCATTGAGATATACCTCCAAGATTTTTTGTTTGCCGCGAGCGGCAGGGGCTAAAGCGCATAACCCAAAGGTGGCACCCATGTCTTGAATGAATAATGTTCCAAAAGTCAACGAAGAGCGGAGCGCAGAAAAAAAGTTTTGCAAAAGTGCATAAAAAATAGCCGAGCAGAAAAATGCTCGGCTATTGCTATATATATATGCAAAAGTTTTTGTCCATTGACGTTTGGTTTGGGCTATGCGAGAATAGCCACAACGCCAAGGCAAAAAATAAAAAACTATTAAAATATTGTAAAATTTTTTAAATTAACGGACCAAATGCCCAAAAAGTGTCTATGTTAAGGGTAGAGATATTTTTTGCGGAAAGGTCGTGGGAAACGGACCAAATAGCAGAAAAACGTTCACTTATATATTGTGGGAGATGAAATCTTTGCGAAAAAAATTCAAAGATGCGGACCAAATAGTCAAAAAATGTATGCTTATATGGTGTAGGGTAAATTTTTTGTAAAAAGTTTCCTTGAAATTGAGCCAAATGGTAAAAAAGTGTGCACTTATAGGGTGTAGGCAAATTTATTTGCGAAATTTTAAAAATGCCCAAAAAATAAAAAATTTCTCTACTTAATAAGTAGGGAGCAAAAGGAGGATACAATATGGAAAAACCTAAATTAATACCAGCGGATTATTTGCGAGATAATCCGTTTGCGGAAAGACACATGTACAAAATATATCATGACGGCGATCACCCCGTAGCAACGCGAATTGTACGCAGCAAAGGGAAAAGACCGCCTAAAAAGCCTGCACAGACGGCTTTCGATATTGCTTTCGACAGTCTGTACTTCCAAGCAAAAAGGAAAGGGCTTGTTGGTGACGAAATGGTGGACTATATACAAGCGGGATTGGAGAAACTCTATCCCGCTTCTTCCACGTTGCGGAAATATATCTTGGAAAAGATGGATAAAAAACAGCGCAATTTATGGAAACGGATTAAACGTTTTAAACGTAAAGTAAATATGAATCGTTGGACGCATTTCGTAACGTTTACGTGCGATCCTAAAAAAGCATACGCAAGAGAGTTTTATGAAGAAGTTGCGAAAATGTTTATCTAACTTGCATACCCGTAGAGGATGGAAATATATGGGCGTGTTTGAGTATGGTGAATTGAACGGTTCAGTGCATTTCCATGCTCTAATTTACATACCTGAAGGGGAGATGATAGGAGAGCTTGTAAAAAAGAGAGAATACAGTACAAAAAGGGGCGAGAGGCGTACCAGGTACGGAAATACTTTCTTTGACGAGTATTTTGGTATGTCCGATTTTCAAGAGGTGAATCCCATACTTTTAAAGCGTGGGGAAACGTCCAGATACTTGGTAAAATACATAATGAAGAGCGGAGAGAAGGCATTGTATAGCAGAGGAACTCCTGCGGAAATTTGTAAAGAACTTAGTGAGAACGATGAGGTAGGCACTTATTTTGATTATGTGACGAAGTACGTATTATGGGATGATGTTTTGGATTGGGAACGAGATATAAAAGATTACGGAAAGAAGAAAAGGCTTCGCGTATAAAAAAATGCAACCTCTATTCCTATAATTATAGAAACGAAACGAGAGTTGCGAATGTGGCAGCGCCAGTATGAAGGGGGGTACATGGCGCATTTTTGCGTACAAAAATGTCCGAAAATTCTTAAAGAGGATTCCGAAAAAAAGAAAACGGCGGTGTTTTCGCAAGCGGGTCAGCGCGAAAACCGCCGTTTTTTTCGGTCTTTAAGTCGGTAAATCTGGTCGGTAAAAGCGACGACACCTTGGCCGCGCGCCGCAGGCGCGCGCTCGTATAGTCAAGGTGTCGTCTTGTGCTTAAAATTCCCTGAGCAGTAGCATTTTTGCTATCGTTTTGGAGTTTGCTGTTTTTTGTTCGAGGGGGCATACAGTTTCGATTTGATCCTATTATTTCACTTTTTGTTCCGCCTTAAGATATTGGGATGGGGAACAGCCAAAAACTTTTTTAAATTCGATCGCGTAATTTTTTGGATTCTCCCAACCCAACATCGAGGAAATATCGATGATTTTCATATTGCCGAGCAGTTTGCATGAATAGATGACTTTATTCTTATTATGATAACTGATTAGAGATACGTTGAAATATTTTTTAAACATCTGCGAAACGTATCCGTGGGAATAGCCCGTCTTTTTTACGATCTCGTCTAAGGACAGATTGATATAATCAAAATACGTCAAATGCGCGTGCAGATCGTTCAGCCAATCGGGCGCACCGATGTTTTTGGGGATACTTTGCTCAATGAACTTTCCCAGCAGCTCGACGATAATCGCGCGGTGCATCCTAGACAACTGTTCCTGCTTTTCGTTATACATATAGGCGTCATTGTTAAAATAAGCCGATCTATGCGCGAGGGAATCCAGTTCGTTAACTGTAAGCGTGACTTTGCAGGGGCCCGCGCAGCCCGTCTGTTCGTCGTAAAAACCGTCGCCGAGCACGGCGCAGATGTTCTGCATTTCTACCTGCGTCACATAATAATCCCGATAAATACAATCCCGCCCCGAAAAGCCGATCTCGTGATATTCGTTCGGGCGTATGAGAAGAAGCGTACCGGGCGGCAGTTCTTCCGTGGCGTTGCCGTTGAGCGAATGTCGGCATACGCCGTTCAGCACCAGCGCAAATTCGAAAAACGTATGGCTGTGCGGCGGCTGCGAAGGACAAAAAACATTTAATCGCGTATAGGGATTTTTTTCGATCTCATCTTCATTGAATAAGCGTATTTTCATATATACGATTATAACCAATAAATATTTTCTTGTCAATAAAAAAAATAAAAAATGGTTAAAAAAGCCTAAATAAATGAAAAAATCTAAAAAAACGGTGTGTTTAGTGATAAAATAGGGTTGAATGCCCGATGTTTATCTTATATAATAAAAATGTAAAATGCGAAAGGAGGTAGCTATGAAAAAGATAATAGCGACGACAATGGCGTTAATGACGGTATTTTGTCTTTGTTCTTGCAAAGAAGAAGACCTGCTTGTGGATACGCCCATCGGCAGCAATGCGACGTATGACGTGATGGGTATGGGGGAGATCCCCGTGGGAATGTGGGTCACGCCGCCGGACGGTTATCAGACGGAGGACGCATTCCGTGTGATCGCGGAAAGCGGTATCAACATGGTAAACGGCTTCGGGTATAATGAAAATACGGACGAAGAGGTGCGGGCCGTTTTGGACGCTTGTCAGGCGAATGGATTGAAATATCTATACAGCTCGTTGGAGATTGAGGAGAATATTCGCGCGTATAATACGAGTAAAGATGCAAGCCTCATCGAGAATACGATGGCGCAGATCGGAAAATTCGCTTCTCATCCTGCGTATGCAGGGCAGTTGTTTATCGATGAACCTGGCTCGTCCTATTTCGATACGCTCAGCGATTTCTTCGATGCATATCGTGCGAAATATCCTGAAAAGCTGGCATACGTCAATATGCTTCCGACCTACGCGTTGGCGGCGACGGGTTGCCCTCGGTATGAGGATTATTTCGATATTTGGAACGAAAAGATCGATCCTGCGTTCTATTCCTACGACAGCTATCCGTTGATCGATTACGATCCCGCGATGGTAGGGTATCAGACGGAAATGTCCGACTTTTTCTACAATCTCGATCTGCTTCGTGTAAAGACGCTGGAACAGGGGATTCCAATGTGGTCGTTTATCGCGACGCTCGGTTACACCATGGCCGTGGGCTCCAGCGAGCCGAACCGTCGCTCGCCTTCTCGCGAGGATCTTCGTTGGCAGGTATTCTGTAACCTCGCATTCGGTTCGAAGGGGCTGCAATATTTCTGCTATTGGACGCCCGGACAGGATACCTTTCAAAACGCGGTGATCGATCGTGCCGGCAATCCTACGGATACCTATTATCACGTGCAGGAGGTAAACGCGGAGTTTGAAAAATACGGTAGCGTATTGCTCAATGCGGATGCGGTGGGCGTTATGATGAACGATTATCGCCGCGAAGGCTTCGATATCTATTCGACGGCGTTGACGAAATTCGGCGGGATCCAAAGCGTAGAGGGGAACCGTTACCTCATCGGTTGTTTTTCGGATAAAGACACAGGTAAAAAGAGCGTGCTGATCAGCCCGACGACCCCTCGCGACGATATAGAGATTACGCTGAATATGCATAAGAGCGTGCAGGAAGTAACGGCGTATATCAAAGGCGAAAAGCAGACGCTGAAAGTGGAAAACAACAAGCTCGATCTGTCGATCGTGCATGGCGACGCTGTGTTTATTCAATTATAAAAACAGTAAAAATTTCGGGAGGAAAAAAAACATGAAAGCAAACAAAAAGATCATGGCAATGCTGCTTGCGGCGACGATGACGATGCCTGCGCTGACGGCTTGTGGGGGCAGCGGCGGAAACGAGATCGACGCAACCAAAACGCAGCTGTACGTCGGCGTTTACGACGGCGGTACGGGCGTGGACAGCATCTATTCGTTGGCGAAGCGCTTCGAGGATAAATACGAGACGCATTCCTTTGAACAGGATAAGATGGGCGTAGAGGTAAAGGTTATTCCCGCAAGATACGACTCCGGATTGGAGAACGATATGGCGGATATGACCATCGACGTATTCGTAGGGACGTCGGCAAACGCAAATTATCTTGCAAAGAAAGGCTTGTTGTTGGATATCACGGACGTATATAATCAGCCGTTGTCTTACGATTTCGTCACAGGCGAAACGGATCCCAACGGCGAGGATGTGCGGTTAAAGGACAAGATCCGCTCCGATCTGAAATATTATTATATGGACGAGGAGAGCGAAAAGTATTACGGCTATCCCGGCGCGTCGTCCTACTATGG
>JBGVRF010000170.1:0-3011 GCA_045128175.1 Candidatus Scatosoma sp. | reverse complement strand
GGATCGTTTACCGCTGCTTCGCTATAATCCATACCGGCAAGACGGACCGCAGCATTTTTCGTAAAATCGGAAAGCATCCCGTCGGGCATATCGTATTCGGGAACGACGATCTCTTTTGCCGATCTTGTCACCTCATACGCTTCTCCATTCCAGGTGATTGTAAAGGTACGAGCGAACACCATAGACACGATCCCGTTGTCAAACGTCGCGCCTTCGGGAATGACGATCGTGCCGCCCTCGGGAAGATAGTAACCGCTGATACAAAATCCGTTGACGATATCCATACCCTGTAAAACAACTCCGTCCTTTTCCGACATTTTTTCACCGTTGAGTAGGATCTGCGCTTCCAGCGCGATAGTCGCGGCATCGGCAGCAACCCAACCTTTATATCCCGTCGGAACAGCCTCGCCCTCGTTTGTCGACAACATCATATAAAGCTTTGTGTTATCGGTACTGTTGGGATGAATGACGATCGAATCTACTTCATAGCTCGAATCCGTCTGTTCCTCTGCGCCCGCCTTTACAACATATGACTCCGAATACTTCTGCGCGACGACGCCCGCGCCGATCGAAAACGCCATAACGGCAGACAAAGCGACTACTGCTAAAGCTTTCTTTTTCATAAAATTCCTCCTGTTTTTTCGATATCGTATGATATCATTTTTTCTTATGTGTATTATAACATCTGAAAACATAAAAATCAATATTCTTTTTTGAGTAAAAAATTCTCCCTATTTGTTTTTTATGCGTTTATTTTGAAAATTTTGATACAATTTTCTTTTTTTTTAATAATTTCGTTGCTTTTTTCGACGAAATACGATATACTGAAAATACGCCATTAAAACGTATAAGGAGATCAATTTCAGATGGAGACCTTAAACTTATCCGGATTGCCCTTTTCGTCCAGAATGACCTCAACGCAAGACGAAACGGCGCACGACCACTCGTACTTCGAATGTTTTTTTATTACCAACGGAAAGATCCTGCATCGGATAGAAAACACGGAGGTAGAGCTTTCCACCGGCAACGCGGTGCTGATCGCTCCGGGGATACAACATTCTTTTAAGCATATCGGCGAATGTACCCACCGCGACAACATGATCGAGGTAAAGATGTTCGAATCCTGTTGCAATTTTTTGGATCCGAATTGTTTTCAACGTTTTATTAAAGAAAAATACGTATCTTTTCATTTGACGCAAGAATATATGCTTTTGTTTGAATCGCACATCATATATTTCCTGTCTATTTACGATATTCCGCAAAGACGTAATTATGAAAAATTTCTGATCATTTTTTTGCTGTCCGCATTGCTTTTCCCTAACGAGGAAAACTGCGTCTCTGTCAATAATTTCAAACAACAGGTGCTTGCATGCGTCTCCACGCATTTCATGAAAAAAAACGCTATCACTCTGATTTGCAAAGAGATGAATTTCAACCAATCGTATCTTTGCAAAAAATTTCTGAACACCTGCGGGTGTACGTTGACGGAATATATTAACGATCTGCGCGTCAAACACGCCGCATATCTGCTGAGCATGACGCAATACACATTGCCCCGTATATGCGATGAGATCGGTATCGAAAGCCTGCCCTATTTCAATAAATTGTTCAAAGAGCATTACAATACGACGCCGGCCAGATACCGAAAGGAGCATATCGGCGGCGCGCCTCTTTCCCTGCTTAAAAATTCATAAAACGAAAAAAGTTGAAGCCGCGCAAGCTTCAACTTTTTCTACGCAATAAAAATAAAATTATATATCCAAAAGATCTTTTATATATTCGGTAAGCGTTTCGCCCCAGCCCTGCTGTGCGCTTGCCGAAGGATGCCCGTTTGCCCCCAGATTGTTGGGCGCAAATTCGTCCACGCGGATAACTTTATCATCCTGCATCTCCGCAATCGCTTTGTTTATCCCTTTATCGACATGTGCTTGTTTGCCCATCATACCATAAAGGCAAAGAATGTACGCGTTCGGATTTTTTTCGCGGATATATCGCAAAAATGCAAGATAGTCTTCGGAAAACGTCTCGTGATAGGTATAATCCTTTCCGGTGATATAGCTACCGTCATTCGTACCGAGATTGAGCACCACAACGTCGGGATCATATGTGAACCCATATTCTACGCGATCGAGCGGAGAAACGTACCCGTATATATCGCTCATCGCTTCGTTCAGCCACATATTCGCTTTTACGCAAATACCCTGTATCGCGATCATCGAATAATCCGCGCCTAACGCCTGCGCCGTATGATATGCGTAACTGCTGCACGCGTCCGAATTTTTCACCGTGCGGCCGTCGCCCGGACCGCCCAATACGCCATAGCCCGCCGTAATCGAATCCCCGATAAATTCTATACGGAGATCGGATTTTTCGGGTGCGGTGTAAAACCCCTCCGAAGAAAAGGAGACCAAACGGATCTGCCCGTCGTAGACCTCGGACGATTTGACAAGGCGGACGGTGTGGAAGCCTCTTTGCAACCCTGTTGCCAAGGTGTATTCCTTTTTATTCGGAGTAAGCTCGATACGTTCGTATTCATCGGCTCCGTCAACGTATACGCAAAGATACAGCGTGGTATCCACTTCGATATTCGCCGTAAGTGAATTGCCGTTGATCGCCACGCCCGCACCTGCGCCAACGTAGTCCAAACAAAGCTTTCCGTTCTTTTCATAAACGCGACCGTACGTATTGATGTAGGCTTCGTCGAAGGAATTGATCTGTTCGGACGTTGCTTCGCTAACCACGAAGATCTCCGCCTGCGTGCTTTCTTCGTTATACGATACCGTAACGTTTGTTTTTCCTACGGCTTTCGGCGTAATCGTACCGTCTGTCGCCACTTCCGCGACCGCGGGGTCCTCTACGGTAAAAGTAGGCATCGCGTCCTCTATCTGCACGCCGTTTTCATATACGCCCGCAACGATCTGCGAAGCGCTTCCGCTTCCATTCAAAAAAAGCCTGAACTGTCTGCGCTGTAAAATCACTTTGATCTGTACCTCCGCTTCAACGTTACTATC
>JBGVRF010000169.1:0-2699 GCA_045128175.1 Candidatus Scatosoma sp. | reverse complement strand
ATCGCCGTCGTTTGTCAGGATCAAAAGCCCTTCCGTTGCATAATCCAATCTACCGATCGGAAAAATTCTTCCCACGTTTTCAGGCAACAGGTCCATTACCGTCTTTCTGCCACGATCGTCGGAAACGGTACAAACCACCCCTTTGGGTTTATTCATAATATAATATTCCAATTTTCTATCTTCTGCAACGACAGGAAGATCGTCAAAAGTTACTTCGTCCTCTTCCGTCACATCCGCACCAAGTTGCGCAGTAACACCATTGATCTTCACTCGTCCTTCCTCAATCAGCTTATCTGCGCGACGTCTGCTTGCAATTCCGTTTTCAGCCAAAAATTTATTTATTCTCATAAATACGCCTTCTTTTGTTATATTTACCTTTATAGTTTATATAAATTTCCGGAAAAAAGCAACCGTTTTGCAAGATATATTTCAAATTGTCCGATAATTTCCTTTGTTTTTTCTGTTTTTATAATATTTTTAATACTCTTTGTTCTAATTTCTATCAGATCTTCTTCCTCTTTCAAAAGCGGATAATATATATCTTGTTTCGTTTTTCCTTGCAATTCCTTGTTCCCTTCCGTAACAGTCAAAGGCGTTTTCGCGCCGAGTACTTTTACATTTCGATAGGAATCAAACGCATCGTCGAGCAGTTTTGCTGAACGCTCGTATGTTGTTGGACAATTTAACACCACGCACACAAGTGTCATACCGTCTCGTTCCGCAGCAGAAACAAGACATCTGCCCGCCTGTTTGGTATAACCTGTTTTTACTCCGATGCCACCTTCATATATTTGTAGCATTTTATTTTTATTCTGCCAGCCGCGCGGTTGATAATACTTCGTGGAAACAATCGTACGGAAAATCGGATTTTCCATTGCGTAACCGGTAATGAGCCCCAGATCGTGAGCCGTTGTATAATGACCGTCACAAGGCAGGCCGTGCGGATTTTTGAATCTGCTCTGCAAAGCACCTGCTTTCTGTGCAGTACGATTCATTAGAGATGAGAATGTTTCTATATTGCCGCCGCAGTATAACGCCAAAGCAGTCGCACAATCGTTTCCTGATCGCAACATTAAGCCATACAAAAGCTCTTCGATCGTGTAAACGTCGCCTGCCTTTAAATATACGGAAGACCCCTCTATTCCTGCCGCATCGGGCGGTATTTCAATTTTGGTTTTCAGTTGTTCGACGTTTTCCAAAACGGTGATCGCCGTCAGGATCTTCGTCGTACTCGCCATCGGAAGACGGAGATCTCCGTGTGACTCATACAACACTCGACGGCTGTTCAATTCCATAACGCATTCGGCCTTAGCTTCCACCCAATCGGGCGTAGTGGCGGCAGATACGCGTTCGGACTTACCTCCCGGAACAAATAACATAAAGCAATATGCGAAAAACAGTGATGCCGTCAATACCCGAAACAACAAATTTTTATTTCTCATATCATTCTTTCGCCATAATATCATGGACGATCTCACCGGCCCGTTCGATCAGATTATCGATCGGCTCATCCGTGATCCGCAAGATACGGCAGGACTTTCCGTCGTCGACAAGAAATCCCATCGGCTTCATACTGACCACTGCGCCGCTACCTCCTGCAAACGGAAAGGAATCCGTTTCTTTGACGACCTTAACGTCACCATATTCGCCGCCACCCGAAAGATTGCCCAGCGTTACCTTGGAAAAGGGAATTACCTGAAAGCCGCTTGCCGTTATGATCGGTTTTCCGATGATCGTATTTACGTCGGCAAGAGTATCGAGCTTTTCTAACGATAAGTCTATCAGATGATTGATTTTTTGGTTCTTTTCTGCCATAATATCGTAATTTTCTCCTTCAAAAATTTAAAAAAGTTGCAAATGAGTATGAAAAGGTTAAAAGTGACTACACAGTTAAGAGAAATGCGCAACGTATCGCCGTCCGTCAACCAGACGTTGTTCTCCACCTTTTCTTTTTTTCCGCCGATCATAAAAAAATAAGCGCGTAGAGCCGCTTGGGCAATCGCAATATGCAACAGGTATTCTGCTCCTGTTTCCGTGGTGAGAACAAAAGACTTTAAGTGAAACGAGCGAACAAAGGAAAAACGTTTTCTCTCGCTGTTCATCTGAGAATAAGGTACAAGGATGGCTTTTTTCGGGGAAACGTGTAAAGCGAGTCCGCCCTTATACGTTGCTATATATCCACCGATCAACTTTATACATTTGTACCCGTATACGGCGAAGGCAAATTTTCGTCTGTTCATGTCGTAATGCGCGTCCGTTTCCAAAAAGATCGGAAAAAAAAGTAACAACGCAACGGCCGATAATATAGCGACAACGATAAAAAACCTGCCCATATCAACAATATGGGCAGGACGTTCGAAAGTATGTATTATATTCTCAAGTTTTATTGAATTTTTATGATGCCTTCCTCAATATCTTTCAGGAAATCAGGCAATTCGAACCCGTCAGTGTTCGGACGCAGTTCATTCCCCGCACCATCGCCTACGCCTTCACCGCCTGAGGCTTCAGTCGCATCCGTCGCAGGCAAAAGATCGGGATCCGCATTGGGGTCATAAACGTCTTTTTCATAAAGGTAATTGCTGGTATTTTCCTCTACCGCATTGATTTCGGCAATCTTACGCATAAGCTCTTGATAATCAGGTAAATCAGCAAGAGATTTAAGTTTAAATCTTTTCAGGAAATTATCCGTCGTTGCATAC
>JBGVRF010000168.1:0-6782 GCA_045128175.1 Candidatus Scatosoma sp. | reverse complement strand
CAGGCACTCTGGGAAACCATTTCCAATCCCAAAGTAAAACCCGACACGGACGATTCGAAGTCGGCAGCAGGTTTCCAGGACGGCAGTATCGTTGCGGCGGTTTCGGGTATCTGGAATAAGACGACGTTCGAAAAATATCTCGGCGAAGATTTTGCAGTTGCAAAGCTTCCTAGTTACACCCTGAACAGAGGCACGGCGGAAGAAAAGCAAGTGCAGCTCGTTTCTTTTGCAGGATATAAGCTCCTTGGGGTTGCCAACTATTCGAAGAATAAGTCGGAAGCCATGGCATTCGCAGAATTCTATTCGAATAAAGAAAATCAGCTGAAGCATTTCGACCTTCGCGGTTTCGTTCCCACGAATTTGGAAGCACAGCAAGAAGAAAAGGTGAAGAACGACGCTTGCGCAAAAGCGATCACCGCGCAGCTCCAGTATACAAAAGCACAGAAGAACGTTCCCTCCACGCTGTGGACGCCTATGCAGGGTATCGGCGACGGCTTGATCGCCCTGATCAGCGAAGGCACTACCGCAGAGAAACTGAACGAGCTTTTGGGCAATGCGGTAAGTCAGATCGAAAAGAAATCCGCTGCATAAAGGTATAGAGAATAACGGACGGTTTTGCTCCGTCGGAGGCGTCTGACGGGGCAAAATTTACGTTGAAGAGGAGATCGGTATGAGTAATCAAAGCAGATCTGTTTTAAAAGAAAATAAAATAAAGAAATTTTTCCTTGATATCAAGGATGGCTCGATCTGGACGAAAATTTCCTGTCTGATTATGGGGGCTGGACAGATCGCGAGAAAGCAGTTTGTCAAGGGACTGCTGTATTTGGCGTTGGAGGTAGGTTTTATCCTGTACGTAGCGCTGTTCGGATGGGGGTATCTTGCAAAGCTGAATACGCTTGGTACGGAAAAATCGGGCGAGATATGGAACGAAGCTACCGGCGTATATGATAAAATTCCCGGAGACAACAGTTTCCTTATCCTGTTGTATTCGGTCGTAACTTTGATATTGGCGGCGCTGTTCATCGTTTTTTGGATTATGAACGTGCATGGAAATATATTAAACGATAAAAGGCTTGCGGCAGGGATCCCCGTATCGACCCTGAAAGAGGACTTTGAAGAGTTCCTCAACAGGAAGTTTTACGTTCCGCTGTTGATCCCGCCCTTTGTCGGTTTGCTGGTGTTTACGGTGATGCCGCTCATCTTCATGATCCTCATCGCTTTTACCAATTATGATCATCAGCATTTGCCGCCCGGAAATCTGTTTACGTGGGTCGGATTCGAAAATTTTAAAACGTTGTTTTCGGAAAGCGGCTTCTCCGGCGGCGGTTTTGGTACGACCTTCCTGCGTGTACTTATTTGGACGTTCGTTTGGGCGTTCTTCGCTACGTTCACCAACTATTTTTTGGGTATGGTCGTGGCTCTTATGATCAACAAAAAGGGGATCAAGTTTAAAAAGGTATTCCGTACGATGTTCGTCATCGCCATTGCCGTGCCGCAGTTCGTTACGTTACTTTTGATGCAGAAGATATTGGATGCGGATGGGATCCTCAACGTCATTCTGGGCACGGATATACGTTGGTTGGCGGATACGAGGTGGAATTCGCTTATTCCGCGTATCGTCATTATTGTCGTCAACATCTGGATCGGCGTACCGTATACGTTGCTCATGTGCTCGGGAATCCTGATGAATATTCCCGCCGACTTTTCGGAGGCTGCGCGTATCGACGGCGCTTCGCCCGTACAGATATTCTTCAAGATCACGTTGCCGTATATGTTGCACGTTACCGGACCACATCTTATTACGCAGTTCGTCGGCAACATCAACAACTTCAATATCATATGGCTGTTGACGGGCGGCGGACCAATCGATATCAACAATTATACCGATCAGGCGCAGTCAACCGACCTTTTGGTTACGTGGTTGTACCGTCTGACAACGGATAATCCCGTACGTTACAACATAGCTTCGGTGATCGGTATTATTATCTTCGTGATCTGCGCAAGCCTGTCGCTGATCACCTACAATCGTTCCAGCGCAGCGAAAAACGAGGAGGATTATCAATAATGGAAAAAGAAACTGTTACGATGCAATCCGCTTCGACAGGTAAATTGGGGCAAAAGGCGCGTTCGACGATCGCCAATACGATTATTTACATAATCCTTTCGGTGATGAGTGTGCTTTGGGTATTGCCCATCGTATATCTTGTATATACCGCATTTCGTGTCACGCCGGATACGGGTATCATCAATCAGTTGATCCCCGACGATCTTCAACTTGGCTTCGACAATTTCGGAAAGCTGTTCTCCGATTCAATGTTTCCCACTTGGCTTGGTAATACTTTGATCGTGGCGACCTGTTCGTGCGTGTTGACGACCTTGTTTGTGCTTATGGTCAGCTACGCGCTGTCCCGATTGCGTTTTAAATTGCGTCGCCCTATCATGAACGTGCTTCTCGTATTGGGTATGTTCCCCGGATTTATGAGTATGATCGCTATTTATTTCATTCTGAAAGCGATGGGGCTCACAAATTCGCTTTTGGCATTGATCATGGTATATTCGGGTGGCGCTGCGTTGTCCTATTATATTTGCAAAGGCTTCTTCGATACAGTTCCCCGCTCTTTGGAGGAAGCGGCGATTCTCGACGGGGCGAATCAGTTACAGGTATTCCTGCGCATCACTGTACCGATGGCAAAGCCTATTATCATTTACACGATCCTTACATCGTTTATCAACCCGTGGTGCGATTTCATCTTTGTCAATACCATTATCAACGACCGTGAAAAATATACCGTCGCTTTGGGCTTGTATAAGATGATCAATGCGGAAAAGAGTAGTTTTAACGAAAACTTTACCGTGTTCTGCGCGGGCGCGTGCGTGGTCGGTGCGATCATTACGACGTTGTTTATGAGTATGCAACGTTACTATGTAGAAGGTGTAACCAGCGGCGCGGTCAAAGGATGATGGCAAAGGATTGCCGATAAAAGAAAAAATCAGGAGTAGCGTCCGGGACGAAGATCGTTTCGGACGCTTGTATAACCGATTATGAAATTGAAAAAAATGTTATGTGGGCTGTTGGCATTGGCAACGGCGTTTACGACAATCTCTTTTTCAGGTTGTGACGAGCCTTCGTCCGAGACTTCGGAGCAGTTCGAAAACGAATTGAATATCATCGACGACAATTATCGCAATTGGTACGAGGTGTTTGTGTATTCCTTTTTCGATTCGAACAACGATGGGATCGGAGATTTAAAGGGTCTGGAGCAGAAACTGGATTATATCGCCGATATGGGATTTAACGGAATCTGGCTGATGCCGGTCTGTCAATCGATGACCTATCATAAATACGACGTGGTAGATTATTATACGATTGATAAGGCGTACGGTACGAACGACGATTTCAAATCGATGATCGCGACGGCGCACGAGAAAGGGATCAACGTGATCGTGGATCTGGTTTTAAATCATACTTCCAGCAGCAATGAATGGTTCAAAAAGGCGACGACGGCGTTGAAGAACGGCGAAACGGAAGGGGAGAATGCGAAATATATCGAATATTACAATTTTTCCAAGGCACAACAGACGGGATATAAAGAAGTAGCCGGTTCTTCGTACTATTACGAATGTCGCTTTTCGGATAATATGCCCGATCTTAATTTGGACAGTCAAGTGGTGCGTGAAGAGATAAGCGACGTTATAGAATTCTGGCTGACGGACATGAACGTAGACGGGTTCCGTCTGGATGCTTGTACGAGCTTCTATACGGGCAACGTAACGAAGAACGTGGAATTTCTTTCTTTTGTCAACGAAACCGCGAAATCTGTAAAAGAAGACGCATATATTGTCGGCGAAGTGTGGGAAGGCACGGACGCGCAGATCCGCGCGTATTATGAAAGCGGGATAGACAGCTGCTTCACGTTCACGGCGTCGCAAGGTGACGGGAAACTGCGCAGCACCTTTTCTTCGTTGCGTTCAAAGCCGGGTGAATATTTTGTCGATACGTTGTTGGATTATCAAACGACGTACAACAAAGGCTCGATGGCGCCTTTCCTTTGTAACCATGATACGGCGCGCGCGGGGAAATTTCTTGTGGGCGATACGGTGAAAATGGCGGCCGGATTGTTGTCGCTTATGAGCGGTAACGTGTTCGTATATTACGGCGACGAGATCGGCATGACGAACGCTTCGGACGATTCCGATCCCAGCAAACGGATCGCTATGTATTGGCAGGACGGCGTGTATTCCGGTTGGACGTATATGCCGCCGGAAGGTATTAAAGTGGATAAAAATTCGTATATTTATCCAAGCGTAGCCAATCAGCAGGCAGATGCAGGGTCTATCCTCAATTATTATAAGCAAGCAATGCGGCTGCGTAACCGTAATCCGGAAATTGCGCGCGGGGTCGTGTCGAAATTGACTTCTCCCGACGGCTACGTGGGGGCAATGAAAAAGACCTGGAACGGCGAAAGTGTGGTAATTCTCGTCAACTTATCCGATTACGAGGAAAAGAAGGTGGATATCACCGCGTACGGCGTAGGGTTGAAGCTCCGTGACAGCCTGTGTATTTCGGGTGGTTGTAAGCTGGAAGGAGATACGCTGTCAATGGCACCGTATTCGATCGCCGTTTTAAAATAACAAATCTTCGAAGGAAAACAAAGGGACTACTGCTTCGGGCGGGTAGTCCTTTTAACAATATAAAATAGTAGTGCAGAGTTCTCTCATTTTTTGCTTGAAGGACGTTTTTAAAAAAATATCGAAGAATAATTTAAAGATATGTGTTGATAATAATTGAAAAAAAGTAATTTATGTGCTATAATCGTTATATCTATCTACATAGGAGGACCTGTTGCAATGGAAGGATATTGCACGCTTGGCGACTATAACGGAAAGATAAAAAAAGTCGTTATAACCAAGGAAGAGATCGCCGAGGCGATAGAAAAGGCGGGGAAGAAGATCGACGAATGGTACGACGGACGCCCGATCTTGTTGGTAAGTATTTTGAAAGGCTCGTTCGTGTTTATGGCAGATCTTTGTCGCGCGATAACCGCACCTTGCGAGATCGGGTTTATGTGCGCGAAAAGCTACTATAATGGTACCGTATCTTCAGGCGTGGTCAAGATAACGATGGATCTGGAACAGGATATCAGCAAATATCACGTGATCATTGTAGAGGATATTATCGACACGGGTAGGACGTTGAACGACGTCGTAAAACTTCTGAAAACGCGTAATCCGCTTTCTTTGAGGGTTGTCACGCTGTTGGACAAGCCCGATCGTCGCGTGGTGGATTTTAAAGCGGATATGGCATTGTTTACGATCCCCGATCTTTTTGTGATCGGTTACGGTTTGGATTATGGGGAATATTTCAGAAATCTTCCTTACATAGCGGAATACAACGAGGAAGGGAAATAAGATGTCAGAACGAAAAACCGGAACGTTGGATAAAGTCTTTAAACTGAAAGAAAACAAAACGAACATGAGAACGGAAATAACCGCCGGGCTCACTACGTTTATGACGATGGCGTATATTTTGGCAGTCAATCCAAGTATTCTCGCAGATGCGGGAATGGATCCTACCGCCGTGCTTCTGGCGACTTGCCTCGCGTCGTTTATCGGTTGCGTATGTATGGCGTTCATGGCAAATCTACCCTTTGTTTTGTCGGCGGGTATGGGATTGAACGCTTATTTTGCCTATACCGTAGTAGAGAATATGGGCGTACCCTGGCAAACGGCGCTGTTCGCCGTGTTTATCGAGGGCATTATCTTTATTATTTTGTCTTTGACGAAGGTACGCGAGGCGATCTTTAACTCCATCCCCATGCAGTTGAAAAATGCCGTTTCGGTAGGCATTGGGCTTTATATCGCTTTTATCGGTTTACAGAGCGCGGGGCTCTGCATAGACAGTGAAAGAACGCTGGTTACGATCATAGGCTTTTCGTCGGATTTCCATACGTCGGGGATCTGCGCGTTGCTTGCAGTGATCGGTACGATGCTGATGGCTATTTTGTATATCAAGCGAGTAAAAGGTTCTATCCTTATCGGGATATTGGCGACGTGGCTTTTGGGTATCGTTTGTCAATTGATCGGATTGTACGTTCCGAATGCCGAGTTGGGGTATTATTCGTTGTATCCGACTTTCGGGTTTACGGATTTTACAAAGCTTGGTGAGACCTTCGGCCAATGCTTTAATTTGGATTTCGGTGGATTCCAGATCTACGATCTGATCGATCTTTTCGTGATCGTTCTGGCGTTTTTATTCGTGGATCTCTTTGATACGCTGGGCACGGTCATCGGCGTCAGCACGAAAGCGAATATGTTGGATGAAGAAGGCAAATTGCCCGGACTCAGACAAGCGCTTCTGGCAGACGCGATCGCAACGAGCGCAGGCGCTCTTTTGGGTACTTCCACAACGACGACCTTCGTCGAATCCTCCGCCGGTGTGGCAGTAGGTGGAAGAACAGGGTTGACTTCTTTGTTCGCCGGATTGCTGTTCTTGATTGCAATGTTTTTGGCACCTTTCTTCACGGCGATCCCTTCGTTTGCAACGGCGCCCGCGCTGATCATTGTCGGTTTTCTTATGTTTACCAATATCACGAGCATGAAATTTTCCGAGGAGGATTATGCGACGGCGATCCCCGCGTATTTATGCATCATTGCTATGCCGCTGTTTTACAGCATTTCCGAGGGGATTTCCATTGGTATCATATCGTACGTATTGTTAAATCTCGTATGCGGCAAAGCAAAAAAGATATCGCCGGTCATGTATGTGCTTGCGGTATTGTTCA
>JBGVRF010000167.1:0-6254 GCA_045128175.1 Candidatus Scatosoma sp. | reverse complement strand
TGAAGGGGGGTGCGATCCCATGCTCGTAGCGCGCCGACTCGTCGTGCATTCTGCCGAGGACGTGGGGATGGCAGATCCGCGTGCGCTTCAGATCGCGACTTCCGCGATGTACGCACTGGAAAAGATCGGCTATCCCGAGGCGATGATCCCACTTTCGGAAGCGATCATATACGTATGCGAAGCGGAAAAGAGCAATTCGGTTGTAGAAGCAATGCACGCGGCGAAAAGAGACGCACGGGAGGTGCGGGACGACGCAGTACCGCCGTATTTGAAAGACAACAGCTTTGGGAGCAAAGAGGATAAAGCAAACAGCGCAAAATATAAATATCCGCATAACTACGGCGGGTACGTCGAACAGCAATATTTACCCGATTCGCTTAAGGATAAAATATATTATACGCCGAGCGATCACGGCTACGAAAATCAAGTACAAGAGATCAGAAAACGAAAAGGGAAGAAGAATTAACACGAAAATGGGCATACCAGGTATGCGTTGACATTTGATAAAGCACAGTATCAAAAAAACGGAGGATGACCCTAATGAAAAGAATGATGAGTAAAAAAACAAAGGGTGTGACGGCGTCGATCATGGCGGCGATTTGTATTGTCGGCGGCAGTATTGTCATGACGGCTTGCAGCGGTATTGGAGACGTTACTCCGCCCAGTTACGGTTCTTGGGAAAACAATTACGTTTATCGCGGTAATATCCGCAGCCGCACGACGGGAACCGATTGGTCGTATCTTGTTACAAAAATCGAGATCGGAGGGATAGATTATGAAGTGGTCGGCTGTTCCGATTACGAGATCGTGGACGACGATTTGTATATGTGTCTCAGTGTAGCTTTGTCGTCGGTGGACGGGGAAGAAACGACCTGTTTGGTAAAGTACAGCACTTTGTATAAGACACAGGAACTTATTTATGCAGAACGAGAATTGCCGACTTCCGAAGCTTCCGAGTTCGACGCGGAGGAGGGCACGGAAACGGACGTTGTTCGTTACGGCGCCTACAACGTCGAGCGGATAGACGAAAACGGTATTTTACTTTCGGACGGTGCGGTGTGGTATAGCATCGATTTTCAGGGAAATATCATCGATAAAGACGTGGGGGATTACAGCGCTTATCGACGGGTGAGCGACAAATACATGGTCGAGGAGCGTACGGACGTAAGCGGACGGTACCTGTACTGTACGGCCTTTGATTGGTTAGAGCCCGTGCAGGTGGCGAAGCTCGGCAGTGCGTCGAATACGACGGAGCGTTGTACGTACGAATATATCGAAAAGAACGGCGCGGAGGGGTTCTTGATCGAAACGTACAGCGCGCAAAACGGCAACGTTTTGACAAAGCTGGAGTTTTTTGATTTAAAAACGAATGAAAAGACGCTTTTGACGACGGGAACGACCGATTCTTTATTCCGCTGGATCGAAACGCCGGAAAAGGAATATTTCCTGACCTACCGCGCGGCGACGGTCACGTATAAACAGCGTACGGAGCGATTTGGCACGGCAAAGAACTACACCGCAAACGTCAATCTCGATTGCGTGATACGTCAAATCGAATATTCGGCGTTGGGCGCAACACTGAAAACGGTGTACGAGTTTGAGAGAGAAAAGGATTTTTCCGCGATCGCGGGTATTGCGAACGGCAAAGCATACGTATTCGGGTATTGGTATGAATCGGCAGTCGGTTGCGCGGGTAACGGCGGTTCGAAAAGCGGGCATTACGTATTGGATCTGGCGACGAAGGAACTAACGGGGATCACGTCTGCGCAGTATGCCGACAGTGATGAAAGGTGCGCTGATTTCAACGACAGACAGTCGGGGATTATCTGCGACTCGTACGTATATTATATACAAAAGATCGAACTCAACGAAGGTAATGCGTATAGATTGAAACGCTACGATGAAACGAGCGGCGAGACGGAGGTGATGCAGCTTTGGCGGCAAGAAGGTCTGTCGCAAGGAAAGGACGTAAAATTCTGCGAGGCGATGTGGTTTTCTAACGGCGGTTCGGAACTGGACGCGTTGTCGAAATTTATTGTTCGCGCCGATTGATCGGGCAAACGGGCATACCGGGTATGCGTTGAGTGGAAAAGGAGCGTGAGAACAAATGAAATGTTTATATTGTGATTGCACGGAAAGTAAGGTGATCGATTCCCGTTCGGCGGACGATGACAGAACGATACGTCGCCGCAGGGAATGCATAGGTTGCGGACGGAGATTTACCACGTATGAAACGATCGAGGTTTCGCCTGTGTTGGTGGTGAAAAACAACGGCGCGCGGCAATCGTTCAACGCGGAAAAGATCAGGAACGGCATCATCAAATCTTGCGAAAAACGGCCTGTCCCGATGTCTGTGATCGACGATATGGTTGCTGACATCTGCAAGCAGGTATATAACAGCATGGACAGCGAGATTTCGACCAAGGCCATTGGCGAAATGGTCATGGAACGGCTGAAGAAGGTGGACGAAGTCTCTTACGTCCGTTACGCGTCCGTGTACCGCTCGTTTAAGGATATTTCGTCCTTCATGTCCGAGCTGAAACAGATGATGAAGGCGGAGCGGAAAGAGAAAAAAGACAATTAGCGTACGTTGTTTGATGGAAGGGGCTATGCATAATACGAAAACAAAGCTTGTGAATGTTGGCGACGTAAAGGTCGGCGGAAGCGAGCGGATAAAAATTCAATCGATGACGACGACGAAAACGGCGGACGTGGAAAGGACGGTCGGGCAGATCGACGCATTGCGAAAGGCAGGCTGCGAGATCGTCCGCGTTGCGGTTGCGGACGAAGCGGACGCGCGTGCGATAAAGGAAGTCGTAGCGAAGATCGATCTGCCACTGGTGGCGGATATACATTTTTCTCCTAAGCTTGCGGTGGAGGCGATCGAAAACGGTGCGGATAAGGTGCGTATCAATCCCGGTAATATCGGAGGCGAGGCGGAGATAAAATTTGTGGCGGATTGTATCAAGGCGCATAAGATCCCCGTACGGGTAGGCGCGAATACGGGCAGTATCGAAAAGCATTTTCTTGAAAAATACGGTCGCAGTGCGGAGGCGTTGGTCGAAAGCGCGCTTTATAACGTCAGTATGTTGGAAAAGTTCGGCGTGGAGGACATCGTCGTTTCCGTTAAGGCGTCGGACGTGCCTTTGACGGTACGGGCGTACGAGTTGTTGGCACAAAGAACGGCGTATCCGCTCCATCTCGGCGTGACGGAAGCGGGGACAACGGAAGCGGGTATTATAAAAAGCGCGGTGGGGATCGGCAGTCTTTTGTTAAAAGGGATCGGCGATACCATTCGCGTTTCGCTGACGGACGATCCCGTGCAGGAGATATACGCGGCGCAACAGATCTTGCGCGCTTGCGGGCTGGACGAAGCGTTTGTCGAGGTGGTTTCCTGTCCGACCTGCGGGCGTTGCGCATGGGAGAGTATGGAGCTGTCGAAAAAGGTAACGGAGCTTGTCCGTCCGTATAAAAAGAAAATGAAGCTCGCGGTGATGGGTTGCGTAGTCAACGGACCGGGCGAGGCGAAGGACGCCGACCTGGGGATCGCGGGCGGAAACGGGAGTTGCTTGATCTTTAAAAAGGGTGAGCCGTATAAAAAAGTGACGGCGGAATTTGCGGAAGAGGAATTTATAAAGGAAATAAGGTTGTTGTTGGATGGCGAATAAGACGGAACGATATTTGGAGGAGATTCGTGACCTAGACGGGTTAAAGAACGCAATCCTTTGCGGGATCTCCGTATATAAAAGGGATAATACGGCGGAATTTTTTCTGGTGACGGATAAGACGTATACGGCACGGGAGGAAGCGGAGGCAAAGTCGATCAGCGACAGCTATCTGCCCGACGGTTTTTCCGCGCGCATGCGGATCGTCAAACGCGTCCCCGATGCGGCTTTATTGAAAACGAAAATATTCGAATATATCAGCAGAAGCTTTCCCGCTGCTGCGGCTTTTTTGGAAGAAAAACACATTGAGGTGGAGATGCTGACGAGCGGTGCGCATTTCTACGTCGATATCGCTTCGGGAGAACAGACTCTGTTTTCTTCGGGTAAGATACTCGATGAAGTCAGCAAGTATTTGGGTGGTGTATTCTGCGGCAGTTTTTACGGTAACGTGCGGCTCATCGAAAAGACGCGGGACGAAAGCGTGTTGGAGGAATTGCCCGAAACGGAAGAAGAGGAGCTTATTCCGGCGGAGATACGTCGTTTCTCGATTTGCGGTTATGAAAAGATCGACGGCGTGGACGAGCTGTTGACGACGGCGGTGTATATGGCGGATTGCTTCAACGTGGACGGCCCGTACGCCATTTGCGGTACGGTGTCGTATATCGAAGAAATCCATTACGTGAAGCATAATGAAACGACCGGAGAGGATGTACAGAGAAGCCGTTTTTCCGTAACGGTCACGGACGGTACGGCGAGCATACGAACTACTTATTTCCCCAAGAAAGCGACGGTGGATAAAGTGCGTCAGGTGAAAGTCGGGGATAAGATCGTGCTGTCGGGAGCAAATGACGAATATAAAGGCTCGACGTCTTTTAAGGCGGCGAAGATGAATTACGGCGCGCCGCCTGAAGGGTTCGAACCAGAGGCTCGGAAAGGGAAGCCCGTTCCGAAGGCATATCATACGGTGTTCCCCGAAAAATACGTTGATTACACACAGGCGGGCTTTTTTGACAGTCTGGAAAAGCCAGACGATCTGAAAAAGAACGTATTCGTCGTATTCGATTTGGAGACGACGGGGTTGAACAATAACCCTGCAATGGGCAGAATGGACAAAATCATCGAGATCGGCGCCGTGAAGCTGATAAACGGGGAGATTGCAGAAAAATTCTCTTCCTTTGTCGCGTGCAAAGAACGACTTTCGCAGGAGATCGTCACCTTGACGGGTATTCATGACGAGGATCTGATCGGCGCGCCGACGGTGGATAAAGTGCTTGCCGATTTTTACCGTTTCACCGACGGAGCGTATCTTGTCGGGCATAACGTAATGTTCGATTACCGTTTCGTGCAATATTATGGCGAGCAGAGCGGCTATATGTTCGATAAAAAATTGTTCGATACGTTGGCGCTTGCGCAAGAGCAGTTGCGCGGTCAGTTGAATAATTACAAGCTGAACACGGTTGCGGACTATTACGGGTTTACGTTCAATCATCACCGTGCGTTTGACGATGCAGGCGTAACGGCGAAGGTGTTTATAGAATTGATCAAAAAGCGCGGAAAACTGCCCAGCTGAGCAAGTTGCGTGTGTTGGCAGTCTTTCTGTATTTCTTGACAGAATACTGAGTATACCGAAGTTTCCTTCGCTTGCTTTTTCGGGATTCGGGATACGTATCGAACGTGAACGTTTGCTTTTATGATTTTTTTCATAAATCCTTTCAAATACTTGCAAACGGAATGCGAGATCTATTATAATAGATATTATAATAAAAATGCCGAGAGACTCGGCAATGCGGATATTTAGAGTGGTTTGCCGCTCTCAATTTTCGTTAAGTAAGAGGAGATAACAATGGAATACGGAGAAGTTTACGGGCTGTTGTCTAAACAGTTTTCGACGCCGCAGGAAGTGATGACGGAAATTATTAACCTGCGGGCTATTCTCAATCTGCCCAAGGGTACCGAACACTTTCTGAGTGATTTGCATGGGGAATCGGAAACGTTTTTACATATTCTGCGTAACGCTTCGGGCGTTATTCGTACGAAAATCGATCTCGCGTTCGGCAATACGCTGTCCGTCGAGGAAAAAAACGAGCTTGCCGCGCTCATTTATTATCCGGAAAAGCGGTTGGAAAAAATCAAGGGGACGGAGGATGCGGACGCTTTTTACGAAACGACATTGCACCGCTTAATCGAGGTTTGTAAACTTGTTGCGGCGAAATATACCCGTTCAAAAGTGCGTAAGGCGTTGCCGAGGGATTATCAGTACATCATCGACGAACTTATTAATATGCCCTATCATAGCATCACCAAATCGGAATATTATTCGAATATCATTTCTGGTATCATCGAGTTGAGGAATGCTGATAAATTTATAGCGGCGATGTGCTCGCTTATTCAGCGGCTTGCCGTTGATCATTTGCATATCGTGGGGGATATCTTCGACCGCGGTAACGGTGCGGACAAAATTATGGATAAATTGCAACAATATCATTCCCTCGACATCGAGTGGGGAAATCACGACGTGTTGTGGATGGGGGCGCATTTCGGCAACGAGGCTTGCGTTTGCAACGTTATCCGAATCAACTGTGCATACCG
>JBGVRF010000166.1:0-10707 GCA_045128175.1 Candidatus Scatosoma sp. | reverse complement strand
AAGAAAGCAGAGATATATAACCATAGCGGTGATGATGGCAAAGAGGATCCACCTGTTCCCATTCCGAACACAGAAGTTAAGCTCTTTTACGCCGAAAGTACTTGTAGGTTACTACTGGGAGGATAGGTAATCGCCGCTTTTCAAACAAAGCCTTGTTTTTCACAACAAGGTTTTTTTGTGCTTGAAAAGCGGGATGAATCAGCCTGCCCCCCGGCGGGGCGTTTGAATACAAGGAAAAACCGTTTTTGCGAGGATCTCGCGGAAAAGCTACGGCAAGGACAGCTTCGACCGTAAACGCTCGCCTCTGTCCTTACCGTGTCTTTTCTGCGCCTTGCTTGGCAAGGCTGAACGCTTTTTATTGTATTCATGGTGATAAGATTCATTGCCGCAAATTATACGTTCAAACAAAGCCTTGTTCGTTTCAAGCAAGGCTTTTTTGTTTGAAAACGATAAAAAACCATAAAAATATTTTAAATTCTTGACAAACGTTTTTTGATATGGTATACTATAATATGAAAATATACAAATTTCCATATAAAATCTATTTTTAAAGGGAGGATTCTTTTATGTTTACATTATCCGCAGCAGAAACAGAGATGCTCAACGCTTTGGTTTCCAAAGAGAAATTGACGCCTGTCAAAGAAAGCGACGATGCACGCTTTAAAAAAGATTGCGGCAGCAGTTGCAGCGGCCATTGCGGCGAAACCTGTCAAGCGGCTTGTAAATCTACCTGCACCTCGTTGTTCTGATACGTTTTCGTTATGGCGGCAAAGAGAAAAATAATCACTTTGACGGTTACGCGGGCTTGTAATCTGCGTTGCTCGTATTGTTATGAAACGAACAAGTCCGATCGCGAGATGGATCTGGAGCTTATCAAGCGTATTCTTGACGAGGCTTTGGACGACGACGCGCGGTTTGACGAATACGAGATCGACTTTTTCGGCGGCGAGCCGCTTTTGAAATTCGACCTGATCAAGCAGACGATCGCGTACGTTCGGGAAACGTATCCGCAAAAAAAGCTTGTGTTTATGGCAACAACGAACGGCACCCTCGTGCACGGCGAAATGAAGGAATGGCTGAAAGCGCATTCGGATATTTTCGTTTGCGCGTTGAGTCTTGACGGAACGAAGCGGATGCAGGATATCAATCGTTGCAACAGCTTTGATAAGATAGACGTTGACTTTTTTGCGAAAACTTGGCCGAAGCAACCGATGAAAATGACGGTTTCGGCAGAGACGCTTCCTTATCTGTCGGAAGGGATCGTTTATATGCACGAACGTGGGTATCTTTTTACTTCCAATCTCGCATTTGACATCGATTGGTCGAAAAAGGATAATACTGAGGTTTTAGAGCGCGAATTGATGAAGCTGATTGAATACTATCTTGCCAATCCGCAGATTGAACCTTGTCAATTTTTATCCGTTCCCATCAATATGATCGCTTCGACGCATCCCGACAGCAGTTTTCGGCAATGCGGCGCGGGAGAAGAAATGTTTTCCTACGATGTGGACGGTATTGCATATCCCTGTCAGTTTTTCATGCCGGTATCTTTGGGCGAAAAGCGGGCGGAGGAAGCGAAAGCGTTGCAGTTTCCGGATGAGCTTTACCGAACGGATTTCCCGAAGCCTTGTTGCGATTGTATCGCGATTCGCATTTGCCATACTTGTTACGGCGCGAATTACGAATTGACGGGAGATCCGTTGAAGAAGGACGAGGGCTGGTGCGCGCTTCAGAAAATTATTTTTAAAGCCAACGCTTATTTCTGTTGGCAAAAGTATAAGAACGGGACTTTACATTGTCCGAAAGAAGAGCAACCGTATTGGTTGAAGGCGATCAGTCTGCTGTTGACGGATTTTTGATCCGTTCCAATGCAGTGAAAAGCGAAAACAGTACGTAAAAATACCGTCGGATCCCCCGACGGTATTTCCTTATATTCGCTGATAATTAAGCTTTGCCAGCCGAGCCAAGCACGTTGACGATCTTGTGTTTTACCATTTCCTTCATCATCGCGCGCGCGTCGCCAAGATATTGACGGGGATCGAAATGACTGGGGAACTCGCTGTAATGCTTACGGATCGCCGCCGTGAACGCTACTCGGAGGTCGCTGTCGATGTTGATCTTACAGACCGCCATCTGCGCCGCTTTACGCAGCTCGGATTCGGGAATACCGATCGCATTGGGCATATTGCCGCCATACTGGTTGACGATGGCAACCTTGTCCTGCGGTACGGAAGAAGCGCCGTGGAGCACGATAGGGAAGCCGGGCAATCTCTTGCCGATCTCTTCCAGAATATCCAAACGGAGCTTGGGATCCTGACCGGGCTTGAACTTATAAGCGCCGTGGCTGGTGCCGATCGCGATCGCAAGCGAGTCGATACCCGTTCTTGCTGTGAACTCTTCCACTTCGTCAGGGGAGGTGAACTGCGCGTCTGCGTCGGAAACGTTTACGTCGTCCTCGATCCCTGCGAGCTTACCGAGCTCCGCTTCGACAACAACGCCGTGGTCGTGTGCGTATTCGACGACCTTTTTGGTGATGGCGATATTTTCTTCCCAAGGATGGGAGGAAGCGTCGATCATGACGGAGGTAAAGCCGCCGTCGATGGAAGCCTTGCAGATCTCGAAATCAGCGCCGTGGTCGAGGTGCATAGCGATGGGAATGTCGTTGGTTTCGACGGCAGCCTGAACGAGGTGCTTGAGGTATACGGGGTTCGCATACTTTCTCGCGCCTGCGGATACCTGAAGGATAACGGGAGATTTTTCTTCGTTAGCCGCTTCGACGATTGCTTGGATCATTTCCATGTTGTTGACGTTGAACGCGCCGATGGCATATTTGCCTGCGTACGCTTTTTTGAACATTTCGGTAGTAGTTACCAAAGGCATAATAAAATCCTCCAAAAGTTTTACTTTTTTTCGTACAGAATTATTATAGCCTATTTTCAGAGAAAAAGCAATTAAATGAAGGCTAAAAGAGGAAAAAAAATTGACAGCATAAGAACGTTGGCGGCGGGTTCGCGATCCCCTTTGACTTTTGTGGGAAAAGGGCAGCTTTGTATAATGTAACCACGTATTACGAAGTAAGCGACGATGGGAAGAGTGAGGGGGCGCAGGTAAACGGCGGTGGGCTTGGGGCTCGGAGGACTGTGAAAAAGTCCGAAAAGTCCTTCCAAAAACCGACAAAAAACCGCAAAATCAAAAAAAATAAAAAATTTTAAAAAAAGTTGGAAAATTCGGCTCAAAACAGCTTGACTTAAATTCCGTTTCATAATACAATAAATAGGCAAGCTGTGAGGAGCGATAAAAACCGTGCTTTTCCCCGTTAGTTGAGCTGGTTTTCAACGTTTGTCCGACGGCAGGCATTACGCAACTAAGCATAAAAAAATACAGACGAAATAAGGAGTAACATATTATGAAAACCTATATGGCGCATGCCGAAACGGTTGAAAGAAAATGGTACGTTGTAGACGCTGCAGGGGTGCCTCTGGGACGTCTTGCAAGCCGTGTCGCAGCCGTGCTTCGCGGTAAGAACAAGCCGACCTTCACTCCCAACGTTGATACCGGTGATTTTGTCATCATCATCAACACCGATAAAGCGGTTTTGACGGGTAAGAAGCTCGAAAACAAATTTTACAGATACCACACCGGTTACATCGGCGGTCTGAAGGAAATTTCCTACAAGAAAATGATGGCGGAAAAGAGTGACCTCGCTGTTTATGAAGCGGTAAGAGGTATGCTTCCTAAGAACAGCCTCGGCAGACAGATGTTGAAAAAGCTCAAGGTGTACAAGGGCGCTGAACACAATCACGCGGCACAAAAACCCGAAGTGCTGAAAGTTGACTAAGGAGAGGATTGAAAAATGGCAAAAGCAAATTTGAAAAAGAAGCTTCAATTCTGGGGGACCGGCAGAAGAAAGAAGGCTATCGCCCGTGTTCGCCTGATCCCCGGTGGCAACGGCACGATCATCATCAACGACCGCGCTTTTGAAGATTATTTCCCTCAGGGTACTCTTCAGTACATCGTTAAACAGCCTCTTGTGACGGTAGAAGCAGAGACCAAGTACGACGTACTTGTAAACGTTATCGGCGGCGGTTACACCGGTCAGGCGGGTGCTATCCGTCTTGGTGTTGCGCGCGCGCTTCTCGAGGCGGAAGAAAACAGCCGTCCCGTTTTGAAGGCGGCAGGTTTCCTCACCCGCGATCCTCGCGCGAAGGAAAGAAAGAAGTACGGCTTGAAGAAAGCTCGTCGCGCTCCTCAGTTCTCGAAGAGATAATTACAAAAAATCGAAAACGTGCTTTTGGCGCGTTTTCTTTTTTTTTACCGCCGGTGTTCCGGCAACGTACCGTTGCATCATGTCTGGAAGTCAAGGAACCAGCGTTCCGTTGGACCTTGTCAAGAGTCAAGAGGCGTTGCCTCTTGCGAGGTTTTAAGGGCGAGTAGCCCTTAACGAGGTATGGAGCAGAGCTCCATATTGTTTTTGGACTTTTAAAAGCAAGCTCCGCTTGCGCTGATACGCCTTCGGCGTTGACGGCTTCGCCGTGGGCAAGGCAAAGCCTTGCTTTCTTGGGGCTTCCTTTCGTGGGTGCTGCCCACACCCGTTAAGGGCTTCCGCCCTTAAAACCTGACAAGGAACTGAGTTCCTTGACTTCCAAATGTGGGTGGGTGGAGCGCGCAGGAAAAATTTTCAAAAAACCACTGAGTAAAAACGCGTTCTTGTTCGTTATATATACAAGAGGGGTGAGATCATGACTGAAATGACCGGCGCAAGTAGCTACCGCCGATTTTTGCAAGGTGACATGACCGCGCTGGAGGATCTGATGCGTACATATAGCGATCCGCTGATACGATTCGCCTATTGCTACGTTAAAGATTCCGTGGAAGCGGAGGATATTATGGAGGATGCTTTTGCCGCGCTTATCCTGCGGCGTAAGGCTTTTTCCGACTGCGAAAATTTTCGCGCGTATCTGTACAAGATCGTAAGAAATAAAAGCCTGGATCATCTCCGTCGCAAAAAACGCAAAGTGCCGCTTTCCGACCTGGAAAACCTGCTTTGCGACGGCGGGGATACCGAGCGCGAAGCGGCAAAAAACGAACGCAACCAACGTCTTTACCGCTGTATGCAACAACTGCCTACGCAGTATGAAGAGGCGCTGTATCTGATGTATTTTGAGGATTATCGGCCGGCAGAGATCAGCAAAATCATCAAAAAGACGGAAAAGCAGACGTATAATATCCTCGCGCGGGCGAAAACCGCTTTGAAAGAATTACTTGAAAAAGAGGGGATCTTTTATGAAGACTTATGAACAGCGCGCGGAAAGCGTGATGCAAAAGGTAAAAAAAGGCGAACAAAAAAGCAAACGGGTAACGGCTGCGGCGATCGCCTCCTGCGCGATGGCGGGGCTGGTCGCGATCAATCTCACGCTGTTTTTGCCCTATAATACGCAGGCTCCCTCCGTCGCAAAATACAGCGACAGCGAATATTATTTTCTGATCCAACAACTCAATACGATCACCTTTACGCCGCCGAAATATAAAAACAACTTTGAAAAATGGACGGCTTCGATAAAGAACGGGCTGAACAACGTCTTTGGTGGGCTGAAGGATATGTACGTAGGGGGCAACGGGGCGGCGGCGCCGTCCGGCGGCTCGAGCCAAACGGCAAATAACGGTCAGTATGTGGAAACGACGGATAACCAAACGCAGGGCGTCATCGAGGGCGACCTTATCAAACGCACGGATAAGTATATTTTTTATCTTTCCAACGACTTGCTGCGGGTGTATTCGATCGAACGGGAGGATTCGCGATTGGTCGCGAAATATGCGATTCCACAGGCGGAAAATACGTTGTCGGTCAATTCGTCGGCGGAGATGTACCTGTCGCAGGATGGGACTCGGGTGACGGTCATTCGCTCCTCGTACGTTTACGAGAGCGCGGAGGGAAAGGACGTTAAGACCTGCACGGAGGTGATCGGTCTGGACGTGTCCGAGCTTACGGATATCAAGCTCGTGGACAGGACCTATCTTTCGGGCTTGTACGTGTCCTCGCGTATGGCGGACGGAAAGCTACTGCTCGTCAACGATTTTCGCGTGAAAACCTCGGCGGACGGGCGGCTCGATTTCTCGGACGAAAAGAATTATTTGCCGCAGTACGGCGGCTACGGCGAAATGCAAAGCGTGGCGGCAGAGGATATCGTTTGCCCCGAAAACGCGAGCTCGGCGAAATATACCGTCGTATGCGAGATCGACGAAAAGACCTTGCAAACGACCGATTGTACGGCGTTTTTATCCTATTCGGAAGAAGTGTACGTGTCCGAGAATAATATCTATCTGACCTACGGCTACACACAGCGAAACGAGCCGGAAAACGGTAGCTATGAAACGCTTGCTTTGACGGATATCTCCTGCGTGTCTTTCGAGGGGGAGGGGTTGGAGTATAGGGGCTCGTTTACCGTTGAAGGCAGTGTGAAAAATCAGTATAGCATGGACGAATACGACAATATGTTGCGTGTGGTGACGACGTATAGCTATATGTCGTGGAACGACGAAATGCCGCAGTTGTTGCGCGAGAGCAAGAACGCAAACCTTTATTGCGTTTCATTGGACGATTTTTCGGTCGTGGGCAAGAAGGAAAAATTCGCGCCCGAGGGCGAAACGGTGGAATCCGTCCGTTTCGACGGGAATAAGGCGTACGTCTGCACGGCGGTGGTGGTGACGATGACCGATCCCGTGTTTGCATTCGATCTGTCCGATCCGACGAATATCACTTCGGTGGATTCGGGGATCGTGGACGGGTATTCTTTCTCGTTGGTCGATTTTACGGACGGTACGTTGCTCGGCATGGGATATATGGATCGGGGAACGCCTAAGATCGAGATATACGAAGAGACGGAAACGGGCGTGGAAACGGTGTGCGTGTACACGGTGGACGGGGATGTTTCCGAGAAGTACAAGGCATGGCTGATCGACCGCGAAAACGGACTGATCGGATTCGGCGCGTTTACGTATTATGAGGGCGATGGTTATCAATACGGCTCGGGCTGGCAAGAAGGGTATTGCTTGCTTCTGTTCGACGGATATCAATTGACGGAGCTTGTCGTAACGCCGTTAGGAGGCGATCTCGACAATATACGCGCGGCGTATATCGACGGTTGGTTGTATATGTTCAGCGATACTACTTTTGACGGTTTTGCTGTGGAAAACGTATTCCCCGACGGAGAGTGAGGTCAAAGCTTAACTCTTTCTTAAAAACGAATGGGAGGATAAAATGATGAAAACAAAAAAATCGATCGTAAAATTTTTTGCGGCGGCGTTGTGTATATTCATGACATTTTTGGCGACCGGTTGCGTGCGATATAACGCGCGGATCGTGGATAGCGGCGTGTCCTTTCGTCAAGCATTTTTAGAGGAGAACAGGACGTACGGCGCGTATTATCATAACGATGCTTACGACCCCGAACAAGACGATTGGTCGGAGGAGTGGTTATACGACGAAACGTCACCAAAAACGAGAACGTACGCGATAAAGGATCAAGCGACGCTGGAAGAGATTTTCGCCGCTTTTCCCAAAACCGATTTCGAAAAAGAAATGGTTTTGGTGCATTTGTACACCGATATTTACGGCAGGGCAAGAGTTTTGAAGGACGTAAGCGTTGACGAAAACAACGCGCTGAAAATCCAATTTACGATCCAAAGCCAAAGCGGTTGCGTGGCGCGCGGTGACGCGTCCGCGCCACAATGCAAGAGTCTTGTCGTTAAAATGGATAGGTTGGATATCACGACGGTGGAATTCGAATATGTAAAATGATGGAAATTTCACCGAAATAACCGATCGAATCGAGTCGAGAAAGGCAGCGTGCTGCCTTTCTCATTGCTTTTTGGTCCGTTTCGCGCGTGCGTCGTGCGCCGCCATAAATTGTAAAAACACATTCTCTTTATCCGTCTGCGCAGGAGCGGTTTCTTTTTGTGACTCTATGCGTGGCGACGTTTCCGTGTTCGTCGCGGCAGGCGTCGGCGGCGGAGTGGCAGATCGGTCTTCCTCCGTTTGCAAGGGCGCGGGGGCGGTGGAAAGGAGGACGTTTTTTAAAAAATTCAACAATCCAAACGCTTCCATGAACAAAAACCTCCAAAAATATAAAATTTTTCGATTAAAATAACGAAAAGCAAGGCGTTTTCGATTGATTTAATTGACGATTTGATATATAATAGAGTATGCATTAGTAGGCTCGGATAATGTACAGTTTGAAAAACGGGACAAACATCCGACGAACATTTTTCATTAAGGAGTCTTTATACCATGAGGAATAAAGGTAAGAAAATACTCAGTTTCGTAGCGGCGGCTACTTTCCTGGGCGCGGCGTTCGCTTTTTCGGGGTGCGGCGCGGAAGTTTACAAGGGGGAAACGCTGACCGATTACGTATCTTCCGAAAACGCTGCGGTATCCAACGGCGGATTCGTTGTTGAAAAGGACGGCTTTGTCTATTTCATCAACGGTATGGAAGATTACACCGTATCCAACGAGTTCGGCGAAGTTGTCAAAGGCGCTTTGATGCGTATTGCAAAGACCGATCTCGAGTCGGGAAATTATGCAAACGTCAAGACGGTCGTGCCTATGCTGTTCGTTGCGCAGAACTTTGACGCAGGTATTTATATCTACGGCGATTACGTTTATTACGCGACCCCTACCACCGATAAGAATATGAGCGGTGAAGTGGAAAACAGCTGGATCGATTTCAAGCGTGCGAAGCTCGACGGTTCGGAAACGATGAAGAATTATTACTTCCGTTTGTCCAGTAATTCCTCGAAATACCGTTTCGTGGAAGAGGGCGGCGTTGTATATTGTCTGTACGAGGAGGACAGCAAGCTGAAATCCTTCAATACGGAAACGAACGTCTCGACGGTGTTGGTTTCCGGCGCGAAATCTTCCTTCTTCTATGATACGAAAGACGCGACCAATCCCAACGTATATTACACGATGTCCGTCGTTTACGACGCAGACAGCGATAACTCGACCACCGCTTCGTACGACCAACTTTATTGCGTAAATGCGGCGGCTACGGCTACGGTAGACGCGTCCAAGGCGTCGTATACCGTTGCAGGCGGCAGAACGTACGATTTCGACGAGGAATACCTCAAGAAGCAGAACGAGGAAGCGAAGAAGAACAACGAGGACGAGCCGTATAATTTGAAGGATTATTCGACCTATCCGTACGTAAACCTCGGCGAGCTGGTGCTTGACGGTATCGGTGCGAATGCGGCGAACGCGGGTAACTGGACGCAGTTCAACGACGATAAAACTTCTACCCCCGCTACGCCCGACGGTTATAACTACACGATCACAAGCTATCAGAACGACGGCGTATACTTCACGAGGGCGGAAGTTGTAAAGACTTCTTCCGACGCGGAGAGCACGAAGCTTTACTATCTTGCGGACGCAGACGCAAAGACGATCAATTCGGTGGAAGGCAACACGGGCGACAAGCTGACGGTCGTTGCGCAGAACACCACCAATGCATCCTCCTCCGCGATCTTCTATATCGAAAACGGCGTGCATAATTATATCTATCTTTCGAGCAACACGCTGTACAAGGTAAACAACGTAGACGGTGAAAAGGCGGCGATCGCAATGGCGTATAACCTTTCCTCGGCTACCCTTTGGACGATCGAAGGAGATTATTTGTATTACTACGGCTCGGGTACGAACGGCAACAACGTTTCGCGTATCAATTACAAGGGCGGCGAAGATGAATATCACGCTATACTTGTTACGGACGAATATAAGCCTTTGACGGTTGCGTATATCGATTGGAACAGCGGTTGGTACAAGCCCGAATTTGTAGGCGACGTTCTGTTGTATTCCAACGCGCAGTCCTTCGGTACGACGTCGTATAATTATATCTACGCAGCGAAGCTGGGTACGACGGAAGAGATCAAGGCGAACAACGAAGCGTATGACGCGGTTCAGGATTATATCGACGAATATTCCTCCAACAGCGCTTTGCAGGCGGCGATGAAATATTATTTCCGCACCGGTAAGACGGAAGCGTTCGAAGCGGTGAAGGATCTGTACAGCGATTATCAGATCGAAGAATTTGAAAAATTCGTTGCGGATACCGAGCTGAAGGAAGAAAGCGCGTTCATCGGGCAGGTCGGTCTTGTAAAAGAAGACGACGCGGAAGCGATTGAAGAGGCGTGGGCAAGCACTCTGCTCACAGAGGAAAAGGAAGAAGAGGATGAAACGCTTCCTGTTTGGGCAATCGTTCTGATCGCAGTCGGCGGCGCGGTGATCGTGGCGGCGATCGTCGTTTTGATCCTTCTGCTTGTCAACAAAAACAAGAAGGAGCAAGAAGAAGCAGCGCGCGCGGAAGAGACCGTAAACGCGTACAAGCGTAAGAAGATCGATACGACGGACGATAAGACAATCGACGTCTATGCGGACGAAGAGCAGACCACGGAAGTTGCTGTGGAAGAAACGACGGAAGCAGCGGCGGAAGAGCCGGTTGCCGAAGAAGTGGAAGTGCCTGCGGAGGAAACCGTGGAAGAAAATAAAGAAGACTGAACGTAACAGCCGAAAGACCGTCTTCCGAGTGAAAGCGGTCTTTTTTCGGCCGTTTTTATGAAAATTAAAAAAAAATTTATAAAATATTTGAAAAGTATATAAAAAACAGTTTACAAATCTGTGATTTCTTAAATTAAAATAGCAAAATAACGAGGGAA
>JBGVRF010000165.1:0-21018 GCA_045128175.1 Candidatus Scatosoma sp. | reverse complement strand
CGATCTACGTGCGGAACGCGGCGGAAGGATTAAAGACGTATTTAGACGAGTTATTCGGACGGGATAAGATGCTAAAATGCAAGGCGTATCTGACCCATTTGGAGAGAAACGCGTAAGCGCCCGAAAGGAGATAGCGTATGAGAGAAAAATATAAAAAAGCCATATTGTTTATCGGCGGCTTCATTCTGGCTGCCGTGCTGTTTCTTGCCTTTTTCATGTTCTCTCAAAACGATTGGGAGAATGCGGAGATCAGCAGCTCCGCTTCGCAGGATGTGGGGCTCGAGTCGGACGATTCCCAAAACGTCGGGATCACAAGCGACGATTCGGGTGGCGGCGGAGAGAGCGGCGAGCTTAACGGGGATTCGGGCAGCGGTTCGGGGTCGAACGGCGACGGCTTGGGCGGCGGCGGTGGCGGTGAACCTGAAGAATGGAGTTGGTTCCGCATCAAATCGGACGTGTCGCAACTTATTTATCTGCGTATTTACAGCGAGGGGGATTATACGGGCGGCATCTACGACGAAGAAACGCTCAGTGCTTTTAAGCCCGCGCCTACCTACGATTACGGCGACTCGCTTAATCCGCTCTACTATTACGCGAGAAACCTTCAGTACAGCGGGTTTATGACGAGCAACGTCGAGATCGAGCTGGTGAAGGAATCCCGCTACCTTCTGCCCTATTATACGACGAAGGAAATGAAGGACGACGTCAGTCTTAGCCCTACCAATTATAAGTTGCAATACGTGACTTACGATTATCTCAGCGGGCTTGGGGCGGGCGTGAATGCCGATCCCGCGTTGTCCGCGCAAGAGTCCTTGTACGCGGAATACGTGAAAAATACCTATCTCACCATCGATCCTAAGTTGCAGGCGCAGCTTTTGTCGCTTGCAGAGGAAAACGGAATAGAGGAAACCAGTAAAACGCTGATCTCGGACGTTGCATATTATATTTCGCACGCGGCGGCGTATGATCTGGCTGCGGAGGAAGCACCCGAGGGCGAAGATATGATCTTGTATTTTCTCACGCAATCGAAGACGGGCGTTTGCCGTCATTACGCGGCGGCGGCAACGATGCTCTACCGCGCATACGGTATCCCCGCACGGTATACGGTGGGGTATGCCGTATATACCGATTCGGGAAACTGGGTCGAATACAGCGGCGCCGGCCATGCTTGGGTGGAAATATATCTCGACGGCTACGGTTGGGTCGCGGTCGAAGTCACAGGCAGTCCTGCCGACCCGGACGATGGAACGGACGATGGAACGGGTGACGGTTCGGGTGACGGTTCGGGTGAGGCGCCGGGCGATGGTGACGAAAAATGGACGACGGAATCGTTGGATACAACGCCGAGCCAATCGGAAAAAGAAGAAGTATTTTCCGTGTATTCGGATACGGACGGAAGTGTATATTTGCGGCTGTATAGCGTCGGGGAATATACGGGCAACGGCTTTACGAACGCGCAAAGATATTTCGGCGGCACGATCAATCCGCTCAGTTATATGGCGAGAACGCTGGCGGCGAATGGATACGATTATCACGAGCTACGCTTAGAAAAGCTACAAAACGTTGGTTTTTTGACTCCGTATTATATGGAGGTAAGCCTCGGATCTGACGTGCAGGTCTCAAGCTCGTACGCGGCGTACACGGCGCCATTTATCCTTTACAGCTATCAACAGATGGGAACGGAACAGTTACAGCCGATCACGGACGAGGCGTTCGTCGTGGAAGAAAAGGCATATCGGCAGTTCGCGTACGAGCAGTATACGCTGATCGATACGGCGTACGCAGAACAGCTTCTCGCGATCGCGAAGAGCAACGGTATTTCCGCGGAGTCGGTGACGCTTATAGAAGATATCGCAAACTACGTGCAATCGACGGCGGTTTATAATTTGAATTTTTCGCCCTTTCCCAAAGACGAGGATATGATCCTTTACTTTTTGACGGAAGGAAAAGAGGGGATCTGTCAGCACTATGCGGCGGCGGCGACGATGCTCTATCGCGCGTTCGGGATCCCCGCACGGTATACGGTGGGGTATCTTGTGGAAACGGAAGCGGACGTTTGGAAGACGGTCGATTCGCATCAAAGCCACGCATGGGTGGAGGTGTACCTCGACGGATTGGGTTGGGTCGCTGTGGAGGTCACGGGTGAAGATCTCTCTGTTGTGACGCCTGTCGAGCCGAAATTCACCGTCCATATCCGCACGCAAAGCGCGACGAAAGAATACGACGGCGAACCGCTTAGCCGAACGGATATCCAGGTAACGGGGATACCGTTCGGATACACGTGGCAGATCAAAGAATACACGGGCGCGAAAAAGGTTGGCTCGTATGCGAACCGCGTATGGATCGAGGTGTTTGACGGGGAAGGCAACGGGGTGCCGATCGAGCAGATAATGGATTGCGGTACGCTGACGGTCACGCCGCGCGCGTTGAAGGTAACGACGTTCGGTTCGAAAATGTACGGCAACGAAGAAACGGTCTTGACCAATCGGTATTATAAAACGGAAGGGCTTGTCGCCGGGCAAAGGATATCTTTGTTTGTCACGGGGCAACAGGTCGGGGTCGGCGGCTCGCAGAATACCGTGGACGTCAACTCGTTTACCGTTTACGATGCCCACGGCAACGACGTGACGGGAAATTATGATATTTCTTTCGAATACGGTTGGCTGTATGTATATCCCGAAGAGTAGAAGGGATCGGATAGGAACGGTAAAAAAAGGAAAGGAGGAGTAAGATATGTATTATGAGGCCTACGAGCAAAAGATGCAAAAGCTCGCCCGTATACGCGACAAAATATATAAATTGCGCTTCCTGATTCTGGGAATATTTCTCGCGGTCGTGGCACTCGTCGTCGGGGCGTTCTCCTTTAAGGGAAAATTTTTCGGTGACTTACAACTGAGTGACCGCTACGTGTACGGAGAGACGATCGCTCCGAGGGCGACTGCCTTTTTGTCCAAAGTGGATTACGAATATTCCGACGGCGACGCGTGGACGACTGAACAGCCGATTCTGCCCGGAGAATATCGCGTGCGCGCATTGGCGAAAAAGAGCTTCGGCGGGGTAGAGTACAGCGAAGAAAGGAGCTTTGTCATCGAGAAAAAGCCGTTGTCGGTCGATATGGCAAGCTCGACGGTGTACGGAGAGGATCCGAAGCTGTCCGTTTCGGGGCTTGTCAGAGGGGATACGCTTGCCGAGGGCGCACGTTTTACCTTCGGCGACATTCTGACGGAGCAGCCGTGGGTGATGCTGGAAAAGAACAGCTTTACGATCGTCGGCGCAAACGGTTCCGTTATGACGGACGGGTATGCGATCGAAGAAAAAACGTTCGAACGCACGTCGATCACGTTGCGCCCCCGTCCGATCATGTTGCGTATTTCCGATGCGGAAAAAATGTACGACGGTACGGCGCTGGCTTCGGATAAATGGTCGATTTCGAGCGGTGAACTCATACCTGGTGACCGCATTCTTGTAAATTGCCTTGGAGAACAGCTGCTTGTGGGCAAAAGTGAAAACGGTGCGGAGATAGCGTTGACGAACGAGCGCGGAGAGGATATTTCCGCATTATATAACGTGACGTTAAAAACAGGCGTTTTAAAAGTGACGAAGCGCCCGATCGAGATCGCAACGGCAACCGCGGAAAAACTGTACGACGGCGAGGCTTTGTACGCGGATACGTTTACGGTGACAAGTGAGATCGGTGCGGCCGATAACGAGTTTTTACAGCTTGTTTCCTATCCCGAGCTTCTCGATGCGGGAGAAAAGAAAAACACCCTTGCGGTGGCGGTGACGACCGAAGAGGGGGAGGAAAGGACGGACTGTTATGCAATCGCCTATGCATATGGTATACTTACCGTTAGGCAACGCTCGATCGTTATCCGTTTCGAAAACGATGAAAAACTGTACGACGGAGCCGTATACGCAGACATGGTATGGGGTATTTGCGATGGCGACGGATTTGTAAAAGAGGAAAAGATAACGAGCGCAGAGCCTTACGCGATGCAAAATGACAAGTTCGTCAATGCAAAAGATGCGGGCGAGTATACGTTGACGATGCGGCAGATTTTTGTCGGGGATCCGTCGTCGGGGCGCGACACGACGAATAATTATTCGTTTTCCTATCAAACGGGACTTTTGACGGTGCTTAAAAGGACTGCAATTTTTTGGCTCGACAATGCGGAAAAGATCTATGACGGGTTGCCCTATTCTGTTTCCGACAGCGCGGGAGTGTATTCTTTGGACGAAAATTATCCTTTGGCAACGAACGAATATAGCTATGTCTTACAGGTAGACGCAGGAGAATACGTCGACGCAGGGGTTTACGAAAACGCCGTTCGCGTGGATATACAAGTCCGTGATCTGTGGGGACGGGATACGACGCACAATTACGACGTCGTATTGACTTCTCATAATAAGGACTTCGGATTGACTTTGACCATTAAAAAACGGCCGCTGGCGGTGTGTTTGTTGGAACGGGAGCGCCCCTATGACGGGACGCCGTTGACGAGTAACGCGTATGGGATAAAAACGGACGGACGCTATTTATTGCCCGCTGACGGGCATTCCGTGGAAGTGATGGCAGACGGCAGCATCACCGAGGTTGGCGAAACGGAAAACAAAGTGATGGGGGTAACGGTCACGCAGGAGGGCGTAGACGTGACGTACAATTACGAGGTTGTCGCGTCTGACAGCATTTTGCGGGTGGTCAAGCGTATGGTCACCGTCAAGCCCTTGTCCTATCGTAAAATTTACGACGGCGTGGAGGTGGATTTTAAAGAGGCGTTGTTTCTTTATCCCGTTTGGACGCGGGAGGAGGATAGGCAGTACGGTTCGTCGTTGCTTGCGGGGGACGTTTTGTACGGTGAAGCGTCGCCTCAGGTCGCTTTGCAGGCGGGATTCTACCGTTCTTACGTGGCGATAAATACTTTTCGGATCGAAAACGGGCGGGGCATGGACGTGACGAACGAATATTACGAGGTCACCTTTGCCGTCGGCGAAGTGGAGATCGCAGCGCGCGATGTTTACGTGGAAAGCCGCGACGTAGAGGCTATCTACACGGAAGGAACGGTGTTGAAGGGCTCGGCGGAGGATTGCCGTATCGTGAAAGGAAGCCTTGTAGGCGGCGACACGATCGAATACGTGGTGACGGCGCAGATTGATAACGTTGGTTCCAGAATAAACCGTATACGATCGGTGATTATACGGAACAAGGAGGGCGATATCAAAGGCAAGGCCCTTTTCGACGAAAACGGGAATATGACAGAAGGCAACAATGGCGCATGGCTCGGATATAATTATCGCATCTTCGCGACCTGCGGCAGATTGACTTTGTATTCCGAACGGGTATCCGCGGCGGCGTTTTGAAACGCAGGAAGAGTTAATTAAAAATAAGGTTCGTGTGACGAGCTAAAAAAACACCTCGAAGTTCTATCGGACTTTTGAGGTGTTTTCGGTTAGTGAGAGATATTTTCTTCTTTGACGTTGTTTTGTCGTTCGGAATAAACGAAGGATTTTCGATATTCTTTCGGAGTCATTTTAAAATGCTTTTTAAACGTTTTGATAAAATGGCTGAGGCTGTCGTATTCACAGGCAGATGCGATGGGTAGGATGCCCATATGGGAGGTACGCAAAAGCATCGCGCCGTAATTCATCTTTAGGGTCTGTACGTGATCGCTCAGCGTTTTGCCTGTATATTCTTTGAACAGGCGGGTTAGGTGCCGATAAGAAAAAAAGTCAGCCTGTACAGCTCTGCCACGGGCTTGACGAGGTTATTTGGTTGTTGTAACGCCTGTAAAAAATTATTCAGCCATTCGGGATAGCTCGAATTGAGGTGGGACGAATTGCGATAGATCATTTTGATAATGTCCAGCCAAATCAGTTTACGTGGGCGCAGGATACACGGGAAGAATACGCAGCGATCACCGCCATGTATGCGCCCGACGGCGCGCAAACGATCAGCGAGCACGTCTATTTCACCTCGCAGCCACGTTTGGGGAGAGCTTTCTCTTTCGCAGTATTTGGCGGTTGCGACGGCAACGGCGAAGTTGTTGAAAAAGGCGTATTTTGTCGGCGAATGGGGTGGCAACAGTGAAAACGGTCCCGAATATTACGGCGGGATCGGCAATGCGTTTGTGGACGCGAGTGTGCAGCTTGTGCTGTTGTGGAATTTCAATGCGGTGGAAGGCTCGGTCGAATACAGTTTTTCCGCGGAAAGTGAGCGTGGCAAGATGCTGCTCGAGCTGGTTGCGCAGATGAACGCGCGATACGGTCTGGAATATCGTTAAAGCTAAAAAATAAAAATGCCTCGGGGAACGGCTATGCGTTTTCTGAGGCTGTTTTTATGCAAAAAAATTAAAAGGGAGGGGGGCAGGTATGCGTTGACGTTTTTTAGTCATGATGCTCCGTCCTTTGGATGACCATATCCTGCCATTTTTTCGACAGGGTGATAAAGCATGAGTTTCAGCCCGACGCGTGTACGGAAAGCGTTTTGTAGGCCTGCGGGTCCTCGCGCTTTTTTCAGTGTTTCCGCGCTGACCGTATCCATCTGTACGAAAAATCTGCCAAGCCTTATAAAACTGCGCATCGGCGCTTTTAACGCCATCACAAATTGTAAAAACGGTAGCTTCCGTTCGTCAAGGACGAGCTTTTGTTTTCGATGAGCGTTCCGCAGGAGAAGGCCAATCTCGTCAAGACGGCGATCGAATCGTTCGTTCCCCATCATTACGCAGAGGATATCAAGGCTGCGGATATCGCGCGGCACCTCCGTTGCTCTGCGCCGCAGGTGTTTCGGTATACCAAAAAATATTACGATTTCTCGTCAGCGAATTACGTGAACAGCGTGCGTTTGCAGCAGGCGGCACTACAGCTGAAAACACCGACAAAACGGTGACGGAGATCGCTTTTTCTGTTGGGTTTTCCGATAGCGCTTATTTTTCCCGACTGTTTAAAAAACATTACGCGGATACCTCGACGGAGTATCGAAGAAAATAAAAAATGTGGGATGAAAACCACATTTTTTATTTGGCATTTTTTCAATCTATCCAATGGATATAATTGCGGGACAATACCGATTTACGATATTCGCGCGGAGTCATATTGGTAAATTTGAGGAAATTTTTATTAAAGTTCTGTTTATTTTTATATCCGACCTCGGAGGCGATCTGCGAGGAGGAAAAGTTATCCTTTTCGATCAGCATTTTCGCCTTGAAGACTCGGTAATAATTGACGTATTGACTGATCGTCATATGAAATTTTTCACGGAAGAGGTTGTTGAGGTAATTTTGCGACACACCAGCGGCGTCGGCGATCATCTTCGCGGACAGGTCGCGGTTATAATTTTTACGCAGGAAGGAAACGGCCTTACGGATGTATTTGATCCCCAGCGTAAGGGTATCGTTCTGTTCGACGTAATTGTTTCCTATGGACGTCCACAGCGCGGCGAGATGAAAATCGACGACGCTGGAACGGTAGCTTTCGTTAAGACCCTTTTCCAACGACGTAAAAAATTTGATCAGCCATTCGAGATACACGCCGAGATTGCGGTTGTCCGAGAGGACGAACAAAGGATTTTGCGAGGAGAAAAACAGCTTAAAATTTTTATCGTTTTCCAGCAACGTTTTTACGGACAGGCACAGCGGATCGACAGGTGCAGAATATTTCATCTCTATGTTGATGATCTGCGTTTCCTTGCTTTGTACGGTGATCTTATGCTCCAGTCCGCCGTCGATCACCACGTATTCGCCTGCGGTGAGGGTGACGATACGCTCGTCTGCGTCCGCTTTTTCCCGATATCGGATGTCCATTTTTCCGTAATTGACGTACATGATCTCGACATAGGTGTGCGAATGATAACACATATCAAAATCTTTATAGATACGCTTATAGAAATTGATGACGTCGAAAAAATAAAAATGGTTGGGCTGAAAATACATGGAATACTGTTTATGCGGCGACATTTTCTTTCCCCTCCCCCTTTTTTACCCCGACGTTTTTCAACGTCGAGGTTTTCCTTTACATATATTATGATAACAGCAATTGCGTGTTTTGTCAATGCTTTTTTGAAGAAGAAATATTGATTTTGTTTCCAAAAAAGCAAGAAAAGAAATAAAAATGATATTTTCCCTCTTGAAAATCTGAAAAGTTTGTTGTATCATCAAAGCATGGAAAGAAATAAAAAATAATCTTAAGGAGGATTATTGTATGGGAAATAATTGGAAAAAAGTATTTTCGCTTGTAAGCGCGGTTGTATTGGCGTTTGGTTTTTCGGGCTGTCAGCTTCCCGGTAGCGGCGCGTCTTCGGGCGACGGCGAGAACGTAGATGAAGCGCCCGTGGTGACGGTAGGGGCGACCTCGGTTCTGGCGATGGCGGGGGACGCGATCAACGTACCCAAGGCGACTGTGAAGGACGAAGATGCAACGTTGACCGCTTCGGTGGCGCTGTATCAAGGCGAAAGCAAGGTGACGGATGTGGAGGATGGCGCGATCTCCAACCTCGACGCAGGCGAATACACCCTGCGTTATGAAGCCAAGGACGCGAAGGCACAGACGGGTACGGTAAACGTAGCCTTAAAGGTGGTAGAAAACCTTGTAAACGTCGATCTTACCGAAACGGTAGTTGCGGGCGGCGCGACGGAGATTCATCTGGGCGCTGCGGCGATCAAGGCGGCGGGCGAAGCGGACGGCGTGTTCGATATGTCCAATTATGATTATATCCGCTCGGATATCACTAACCTTACGTCTTCTTCCGTACTGTTCGGTACGAAGATTAACAGCTCGACAGCGACGGTGGATGTAGGCAGCATCAAGGACAGCCAGTACAGTGCGTTGACGATTAAGGAGAACGCGACGCGTACCCTGCGCTTCAGCGAAGATTATTTGACACATAACAGCGGTGACGAGCTGAAGGGTATCACCTCCGTTGTATATTACGTAAGCAACAACGATGAGGCGGACAAAGAGATTTCCTTCCGCATCAACGATTTCGTATTGGGGAAGCTGGACACGCTGGAGACGATCAGTTTCCGTGAAAAGGAAAGCGATACGGATATGGTATCCTTGACTAATCTCAAGGCGCTTGTTGATTTCAACGGCGCGACGGTTGCCGATTATATCGGTCAGACGAAGGTGAAGGGCGGCGGCGAAATACTGACCAAGGTAGAGGACGGCAAGCTGGTGACGGGCGTTACCGAGGGTGAAGAAAATCAGTCTACCCTGCAGTGGCAGTTCTATTCGTACAAATCCGATCAGGGCATCGCAAAGCAGAGCTTGCTCAAGCGCGACCTCAGCGACGTGAACTATCTCGTTATGGTATTCGAGAAAGAACCCGAATATAATTACATGGGCGCGACGATCTGTTTGTATTTGCAGTCGGACGGTTGGGGCGTAAGTTACGATCTGCCTTGCTCGTATCAGGGGCTTGCGAATATGTGGTATTCGGGCATCAAGAACCAGGACGGCGAAAACGAAAATCTCGTTTATTACGCGATCCCCATCGCGCAGTCGATTGAAGACGAAAAGATCCAGTTGGATTGGTGTAAAAACGTAGATACGTTGATCGTACAGATGGCGGCTTGTCCCGTGGAAGAAACAACGCAGGTCAAGATCCGCGGCATCTATTGGTGTTAAGTAGGTCGCTTTTACGGCGTAACGACGTGAAAATGATAAAATCAAGGAGAACAGAACATGAAGAAGACGAAACTTTTTTCACTGGTAATGAGCACTTGTCTGCTGGCGGGCAGCGTAGGCTCGCTGGCGGGCTGTAACGAACTGATCGGAGGCGAGGTCGGAGGTAAGGTCGGCGTGTTGAAGATCGAGGCGTTCGAGGGCGGCGGCGGAAGCACGTACGTGCAGGCGCTTGCAGATGCGTATAACGTATACAATCCCGAGGTGACCATCGACGTGACCTGCGACCCGCTCGTTCCCGAATCGGCTCCCACCGCGCTGGAGGCAAAATCCTCCGCGGCGGATATTTATATGGTCAATGGCTTGAACATCGGCTCTCTTTGCGAAAATGCAGAGGGCGCGTTAGAGCCCCTTAACGATGTGTACGCGGCGAAGCCCAAAACAAACGTCGAACAGGGCGAAAAGACGATTGAGCAGCTGATCAACGCGGAGATCCTGCCTTCGATGAAATATGGCGGCGACAGAGAACCGTACGTGGGCAACTACTACGCGACCCCCACGGGTAGCAATCCCCATTCGCTTATCATCAATAAGACGGCGATGGACGACATCTTCGGCGAAGGCAACTGGAACGTGCCTCGCACGTCGAATGAGTTGATCGAGCTGTGCGCCGCGATCAAGGCGAAATCACCCAAGGTCAATATTGCAGGTCAGGAGGAAGATGTGTACGCGTTTATGTACGCGGGCAACGCGTTGGAATATTGGCGTTATATGTGGTATCCGTGGGTGGCACAGTATGACGGCGTAGACGTGTACAACGACGCACTTTCCAACCGCATCGACGGCGCGTACAACAAGGATGCGGGCTTCTCGGCGGGTAAAACGGAAGCGTTGGAGGTCTTGGAGGTCGTCTTGAAGCGCGCGAACGGCTATTGCCATCCCGATAGCATGAGTAACAAGCACACCACCGTACAGAAATATTTCATGCAGGGAAAGGCTGCGATGATGGTCTGCGGTGACTGGATCGAATCGGAAACGGAAACCGAATACACCCCCGATCTGATGATGGTCCGTTCTCCTATCATCTCCGCACTCGGAGAAAAGCTCGGCATTTCGGAAGCGCAGCTTCGTGAAACAATTTCTGCAATCGACGAGGGCAAGACCTCCGCTGACGGTGTGGACGCGGCTGATTTCGCGGCAGTAGAGGAGGCGCGTTCGATCGTGTTTACCCTTGCCAACACCCAGATCGCGGTCATCCCTTGCACGTCCGTCAATAAGGATATCGCGAAGGACTTCTTACGTTTTCTCTACACGAAAGAAGCGTTCGACATTTACGCGAAAGAATCGGGCGGCGCGCGTTTGCCGATCAGCGATTATAAGCTGGAGGATTCGTTGGTAGAAACGATGACGATGTTCGGCAAGAGCGTAAAAGAGCTGGCGGAAGGCAAAACGCAGTACATCTATACGGGCAGCAACGATCCGATCAGATACCGCGTTGGACTCGCAGAGTTTGTAAGAAGCGAAAAACCTGAGCTTTCTCTGGCGAAAAAATCCAACCCCTTGACGGCGGCGGAGATCATCGCGGCGGAAAAAGAGATCGTTTACAGAAACTGGGATTCATACATGAATCAGGTTTCCTGATAGGAGTAGGTTATGGAGGCGCAAAAAAAGCGTAGCGTACGAAGCGAGAAGTTCACCCGTATCCGCCTTCGGCGTTCGTTGTTTATCGCGGGGATGTTGAGTATTGCGATCATCAATTTCTTGGTGTTTTGGTTGTACGTCAACTTCAATTCCATCCTCATGGCGTTCCAAATGCAGACGAGCAAAGGCCTCGTCTGGACGATGGAAAATTTCGAGCGGTTCTTCCGGGAAGTGCAGATCGCCGATTTCCAATTGGGACTTGCGATTAAAAACTCGATGCTGTTGTACGTAACGGGTACATTCGTTTCGTTGCCGCTCAGTTTATTGTTTGCTTACTATCTTTTCAAAAAGGTCGTCGGGGCGGACGTATTCCGCGTCATCTTTTTCCTGCCCTCGATCATTTCGGCTGCGGTGCTGGTAACGTTGTTCAAATACCTGGTCATGCCCAGCGGCCCTGTGAACGAGCTTCTCAGTATACTGACGGGGCAGGATATAGCCATTGAATGGGTCGTGGACGAACAGTATTCGATGTTCACAATTCTCTTCTATACGGTATGGACAGGGTTTGGCGGAAACATCGTCATGCTGACGGGCGCGATACATCGTATCCCCGAGGACGTTATCGAATACGGCAAGCTGGAAGGCATCAGCATGACGAGAGAGTTGTTCAACATCGTCATTCCGCTGATGTGGCCGACGCTGTCCACGCTGATCATTTGCAGTACGGCAGGTCTGTTTACGGCGTCCGGGCCCGTATTACTGTTCACCGAAGGTCAGTTCGGTACGATGACGTTGGGATATTTCATCTTTGACAAGGTGCAGGCGGGACAATACTACTATCCCGCGTCTATCGGCTTGATCTTTACGTTTATCGGCGTACCCATCACACTGGCGGTAAAATGGTTCTGCGACCACTTGATCGAAGACGTACAATATTAAGGAGGCAGGCATGAAAAAGAGTATTTTACGTAGCAAAAGCGAATGCATCGTGCTCACCGTCGTGTTCGTCGTCTTCGCCTTGTACGCGATCAGCATGATCGTTCCCTTTGTCTGGGCATTTCTCAGCTCGTTAAAGACGGACGACGAATATTTCGAAAAGGTGTTCGCCTTGCCGAGGGATTGGCTTTTCGGCAATTACATCAAGGCTTTTGTCGAATTTAAAGTGAAAAACACGACCTTTATCGGTATGTTTTTCAACAGCCTGTATCTTTCGGTTACGGGTACGTTTATCGGAATCATGGTCACGTCGATGACAGCGTATACAATCGCGAAATATTCCTTCCGTGGGAATAAATTCATTTATAATCTCGCGATCTTCATCATGGTCATTCCCATCGTCGGCAACCTGCCCTCGCAATACAAGCTGATCCTCGACCTCGGCATCAACAATCCGATCGGGATCCTATTGTTGTATACAGGCGGCTTCGGGATGAATTTCATTATCCTGCACGGTACGTACCGATCGATCAGCTGGAACTACGCAGAGGCGGCGTTTATCGACGGCGCAAGTGATTCGAGGGTGTATTGGCTCATCATGTTGCCGCAGGCAATGCCCTCCATCATCGCGCTGTCCATCCTTTCCTTCATCGGAACGTGGAACGATTATATGACGCCCTTCCTGTATCTAAGAAATTGGCCGACGTTGGCGCTGGGCATCTATCAGTTCGATACGATGCAACAATACCGCTCTAACGTTCCCATCTATTACTGCGGCGTACTTATGTCGATGGTGCCGATCCTTATCCTTTTCTGCTGCATGCAGAAGACGATCATGGAAAACACCGTTGCGGGTGGTCTGAAAGGCTAACCATCATCCAATTTGCATATTTAAGGAGGTAAAATATGAAACTCAAAAACAAAATTCTGGTAACCGGTTTTGGCGTGGCGATGGCGTTTTTTACCGTCGTTTCCGCAGGCTGTAAGCTTGTTCCCGGCGATAACAGCGACAACAGTGCGGGTGGCGATATCAGCATCAGCGTGTCCACGGGCGGCGGCGAAAAGGAATGGATCTCTTCCGATTGGACGGAGATCCCCGAAAATACGAATGAAAACCTGAAATATTTCGGCTATTTCCATTCGGACGGCTTTGGTTCGCAGCAGGGCTCGTACATCTCGGAGATTGCGGCGCTCGGCAACGCGAACATCGTGATGATTAACTCTGCTTGGGACGCAAACGAGGCGCTCAACAACCTCGCGGAGGCGAAGGCTTGCGGTATGGAAGCGATTGTATCCGTACACAGCATCTTCCAGGGCGGTGTGACAGGTAAGCTCGATTCTTGTCGTTTAAAAGACAATTGGCAGGAAAGCTGGGATACCTATCAGACGACGGTGCAAAGCTATATCGACGACGGTACGATCTACGCGTTCTATTTTGACGAACCCCGTTGGAACGGTATCGGCGCAGAAGATTTCAAAACGGCGACCAAATACATCCGTGAGAAGGCAGACGTGGGCGTGATGGCGTGCATGACGGCGATGGATATCGGCGTGGGCAATTACGGCGGCGTCGGCGAATGCGAAGACGATTATATGCAATATTGTACGGACGTCATGTTCGACACGTATGGCAATTGGGATGATGAAGCGCGCAGAGGCTATCTTGAAATGCTCAAGGCGAAATCTCCCGAAGACGCGTGGATCTGGGGCTGTCCGAAGGGCTTTGAGGCAGAACCCGAGATTAACGGCGTGGAGATCATGGCGAACCATATCAAGGGCCAGTATACCGAAGCGATTCAGGACGAACGCTACGCAGGTATCATTTCCTTCAGCTACGCAACGGGTACGTCCGAGGGCGACTGGGGTTATGGCCTTTGCGATTTCTTCAATGATCAGCACGATTATTACAGCAAGGAATTGAAGGATCTGTATACGGAGATCGGTTGCGCGATAACGGGTATGACGCCTCCCGAAATGCTCAACCTCGATTTCGTGGTAAAAGAAGCGACGGAAACGTATAAGCTGAACGATCAGATCCCCCTTCCTGAAGCAACGGCAAGCGACGAAAACGGTAAAAACTACGCCGTGAATATGACGGTTACCGCGCCCGACGGTTCGGCGGTAGCGGTGACGGACGGCGCGTTTACGGGTACGCAGACGGGCGGTTATAAAGTGGCTTGCGCGGTGGAATTCGGCGGCAAATCCTACGAAAAGGAAACCTATCTGTACGTGAAGGAAACGTTGGAGATCAGTACGTTTGAAAGCGTTGCGTTCGACAAGGATCATACTGGCGACGACGATGATAAATGGTGCTGGCCGAGATCGCTCGATCTTACGTTCGGCCACAATGGCAGTAAGGGCTCGTTGAAAGTAACGCCGCACGCGACGGACGGCAACTGGCCCAACGTATACTTCCGTGTAAACGGCAAGAAGAAGATCGATATCACCCCGTACGGCGGCTTCTCTGCGTGGATCTACAACGACAGCAACGAAGACGTTACGACGATGGGTATCAAGTTCAACAACGGACAGAATTATAAAGAAGCGACCAAGGTATTCACGCTGAAGGCGAAGGAATGGACGTACGTTTCCGTCACCAATACGGAAATGGAACAGCTGGCTTCCGGCATCGACCTTACGCAGGTGAATATCGCGATCTGCAACTCGTTGACGCCGTATACGAACAGAGCGGTATTCTATATCGACGACGTATACTTCCTGCCTGCAGGCGCGCAACCCGAGTTCCCCGCGACAGACGAAACGACATTGATCGGCTTTGAAGGGGATACGGCGAAAAAATATATCACGCAGGACGCAGACAGCCTCTGGTGCTGGCCTTCCGAGATCAGTAGCGAACAGGTAAAGAGCGGCTCGAACGCGTTGAAGATCACGCCCCATCCCACGGACGGCACGTGGCCCATCATCGGCTTTAATTTCTTTAACTCCGCAACGTTCGACATGAGCGATTACGATAAGGTAAGCGTTTGGGCGTATAACGCAGGCTCTACGACGATCGAAGGGTTCAGCTTTGTAGGCTATGACGGCAACGGCGCAAGTAAATTGGCGATCGTCGATATGCCCGCAGGTCAGTGGGTAGAATTCGCTTTGACGAAGAGCGAATTGCAGGAAGCAGGCGTGGACGTTACGGCAATGGGCGTACGTTTCAGCAACAGCGCTGCGACTTATGAAAACAGAAGCGTATTCTATTTGGACAACGCGCAACTGTCTGTCGGCGGCGTGGTTGATCCCGATCCCGAACCTGATCCCGATCCCGTGGTGACGACGGTGGATACGATCGGCTTTGAAACGGCGGACGAAAAAGCGTACGTTGTACAGGACGCAGACAGCCTCTGGTGCTGGCCGACCGCGATCAGCAACGAAATGGCGAAGAGTGGCAGCTATGCCCTGAAGATCACGCCACACGCAACGGACGGCACGTGGCCGAAGCTTGCGTTGCAGTTTGGCTCGGCGACGTTTGATCTCACCAATTATGATCAGGTCAGCCTTTGGGTATACAATGCGGGCGACAGCGATCTTATCAACTTCGGTATGACCGTTCTTGATGCAAGCGGCGCGAAGGCGGAGTGCGTGAAGAACGTACCCGCAGGCGTTTGGACGGAATTCGTCGTTACGAAAGCGATGCTTACGGCGAAAAACATGAACGTTACCGCATTGACGCTGGAATTTGGCAACTGTAATTCTGATTATCCCAACAGAGCGGCGTTTTATATCGACGACGTACAGCTCACGAAGGCGGCGCCTGCGATTGCGACTCAGACGATCGGTTTTGAAAGCGAAGCAGAGCTTGCAAACGCGGTATACGAAGGCGAAAACCAACTGTTCTGGGTACCTTCGATCAGTAACGAACAGGCGAAATCGGGCAACAGCTCGTTGAAGATCACGCCGCACGCAGAATGGGGTACGTGGCCGTATATCAATTTCAAATTCGGCGAATCCGCTACGTTTGATATGACCAATTACAGCAAGGTAAGCCTTTGGCTGTACAACTCCGGAACGGAAGACATTCCCAACTTCGGAATCACCGTTTACAACGGTGAAAAGAAGGTGGATTGCGTGAAGAACGTTGTTGCAGGACAGTGGACGGAATACGTGGTCACGAAAGACGCGTTGTTGGCGGCAGGCGTGGATATCACGGCGCTTTCTATCAAACTTGGCAACTATAATTCCGATTATACGAACAGAGTAGCATTCTATATTGACGACGTACAGCTCAGCTGAAAAAAAGACAGTTTTTGGCGGAGGGGCGCGCAAAACGCGTCCCTCCGGTAAAAGCCAAAAGGTAGGTATTGCGTGAGAGATTACATATTTATCGAAAATGGCTTACGGCTTGTGTTCCGCGTGGACGAGACGGGGCGGATCGCTTTGGAGGATCTTTCCCTCGCCGACACCGAAAAAAGCGTATATGAAGAGAAAGAAGTTGACGGAATAGGATATTCCTTCGAGGGAAAATGCCCATGTGTGATCGCGCTGTCGGGAAGCGGCTTTACCGGACAGCACGGTAGAAAAAAGAACCGCGCGGTCGCCTCCGATCTGTTGCGTTTTCGTACTTTCGTCGATGAAAAAACGGCGGAGGGCAGACGGATAACGCTCGTTTGCGACAGCGACGAGTTGTCGATAAAGGCGTATTATCTATTCGCCGCAGGCGAGCGGGTATTGCGCGCGTACGCTGAGGTGACGGCGAAAAAAGAGGTCACCGTCGAATACGTTTCTACGCTCTTCCTTCCCCACGTCTGTGGGCGAAAAGAGGGGGGCATGTACGAGAATACGTCGTTGGAGGTGGCGCATAACACCTGGCACGGCGAATTGCAATGGCGAAAATATACGTTGTCGCAGCTCGGCCTTACGGGCTGTCACGACAATTTCAGCATAAAAAGGATCTGCTTTACCAACACGGGTACGTGGTCGGCAAAGGATGTGATGCCTTGCGGATTTTTAATGCGGGACGATCAGGTCTACGGTTGGCAGATCGAAGCGAACGGCAGCTGGTATTTTGAGGTGAGCAACAACGCGGAAGGGCTGTATCTTGCCCTTTCGGGGCCTACGTTTGAAGAGAACGCATGGTTTGTCGATCTGCCTGTTGGCGGAATGTTTACCACCGTCACAGCGGCGGTGGCGTTGACCGAAACAAAGCCCGATTGTATCGCGGCGTTGACGAAATACCGTCGTACGCTGTTCGATACGTACGATGCGGATCAAGTTCTACCTCCGCAGTATAATGGGTATATGCATTCCAATTGGGATTTTCCGACGACGGAGAGGCTGTTGGCGCAGATCGACATGGTAAAGGCTTTGGATATACCTTATTATATCGTGGATGCGGGTTGGTTTTGCAATAAGAAGAACTTTTGGAATAACATAGGGGATTGGCTGCACCCTGACGAGCCGTTTGACGGAACAGAGCTTCGCGCGATCTTTGATCACGCAAGGGCGCAAGGTCTCAAATGCGGTCTGTGGATGGAGATTGAGGACGTGGGCGCGCAGTGTCCCAACTTCGAGCAATTAAAGCCCATGCTGATGAAGCGTCGCGGAAAGCTCGTTTGCGATAACGAGCGGTATTTCCTCGATTTTTCGCTGCCTGAGACGCGCGCGTATATGGACAAAGTAATGCATTTTGTCATCGAGAAATACGGCGTGGACTATTTTAAGATCGATTACAACGTCGATTGTCCCGTGGGGTGCGATAACAATGCCGAATCGTACGGGCAGGGGCTGTTAAAACATAATCGCAGTTATCTCGCTTGGGTGCGTTCGTTGCATACACGGTACCCTCATATCGTCATGGAATCGTGCGCATCGGGGGGAATGCGGTTGGATTACGCTACCTTGCCTCGTCACGCGTTGGGGAACATTTCCGATCAGATCTATTATCAGCGTGTGCCGTATATCCTCAACAACGCGACGGCATATCTGCTTCCCGAGCATACGGGCGTTTGGGCGTATCCGCTGGAGGGCGCGACGGACGGAGAGATGCATATCAATTTCGTCAACACTGCCTTATTCCGTATGCAGCTTTCGGGGCCTGTAGAAACGTACGACGAGCGTAAAAAGAAAATGGCGGAAGAAGGGATCGCGCTGTATCGCCGCCTGTGTCGCTTCACGCGGAAAGCAACGCCGTTTTTACCGCTTGGTTTTGCGCAGTTTACGGACACTACGGTGGCGTTTGGGTATCAAGAGGAGAAAATAGCGTACCTCGCGGTGTATAATCTTCACGGCGAGAAGGACAAGCAGATTGTCTGTCCGTTCGGGATCGCGTCGGCGCGGCTGTTGTATCCGTCCGACAAAAACGCGGAGATATCCGTCTGCGGCAACGCGTTGCGGGTTTCCTTTACGGAAGAAGAGGACGCTTGCATGGTGGAGATGGAGCTTTTGTAAAAAATATAGGTGGTACGATGAAAGAAAAAACGTTGTTCGGGATCTATCACACCGATTATCGCAAAAACGGCGAACGGTATAAGGCACTTTTGAAAGAGGACTTTCTCAACACCTTTTTGGTGGAGGGCGGCTTCGCGGACAAGGATTTCGAAAAGAATTTCGAGGCGTTGCCTACAGATGCGGATAAGGCGATCTGGGTCAGTGTGTCCGATCTCGGTTTTTATCACGAGCACCATCAGGTGGCAGACGTCGGCGAGGAAACTCATACGCCTATTTCGTATCTGTACGCCGATTTTGAGGCGCGCGTAGATCGTTTTATCACTTATCTCAAGGAAAAAGATTTTTACCGTCACGTGGTCGGCTTTTACATGGACGAGCCGATGTTGCACGGGGTAACGAACGCGCAATTGAAGGCGTTTACGGGGTATTTCCGTACGGTCGCGGCAACGGATAAACGGTTTTTTATCTGTTTTTCGTTAGCGGGTGTTGCGCCGGAGTATTGGACGATCGCGGGCGCGGAGGCAATCACGCCTGATTCTGCGCAGTATCTTACCGATATTGCATTCGATATGTATCATCCTTGGAGTGAGGCCTATCTCGGTATCTATGCGAAGATGTTGGAACGGGTAGGGCGGAAGGATATCCGCGTTTGGTTCGTGCCTTGTACGATGGATTATCGGGGGGATAAGACGGAGGAACACTGTTTGGAGCATCTTGAAAACTGCTACGCGCTTTTAAAGCAAGCAGATAATCCCGGCGGTTTGATGTGCTATACCTATCACACCTTCCCCGCCGAGATTGAGGCGTTGGGCAACGTGGGGTTGGATCGGCTGACCGATCCGACCTATCCGAAGTATTGGAAGCGGTTATACGATCGGATCCGCGAGATCGGCAGAGAGATCGTCAGCGAAAATTAAAGAACGCGTTACGTCCCTTCGCAAACGAAAAGCAAGGGGGCAGGGTTGCGTTCACGTGTGTTGCAGGCGTTTGTTCTTTGACGTCGGACGGGACATAAACGCCCTCGTTTACCGACCATAAAAAGCGATCAAAAAACTTTTCTGCGTCCGTTTGACCTCGTTCTTTGAACAGGAATTGAACTCAAGAGTCAATCGCTGAAAGCCTTGAAAATAAAGTGATTCAGCCACTTCTTGCCTAAACATACACCAATTTAATTCGATTTCGTTTTGTGAATATCACGCCAAGAAATAGAGTTGATTTCCGTCGATATATTCAAATTTTTCGAGCTTCGTTTCTACGCCTGACACAGTGATAAAACGAATTTTTTTGATATTCAAAGCAGGGATTTCTGATTATTTATTTTACTCGGTTTAATTCGACTAATCTATTTTCGAGTAAATCATACTGAATTATTTTTCAGTGAAAATATTTTCAGTAACGTTACCAACTAAGTTGACGGAAAAATTATATTGCTTTCGTTAAATAAACATTGCCATATAATGAGGCAACGTAATTTTATTTTCTACTTCACCGATATTGGTGCTTGTCAATTTGTAAGAATACGGGGGATTCCATTCCTTTAAGAATTCATTTAAAGAATGGGTTTCTCCTTTTTTACTTTTCACTTCAATGGGGATAATCGAACAATTTTGTTCCACTAAAAATTCGATTTCCTGCATGCTGTTTTCCTTTTTGACGTAATGCAAGTTCACGCCTCTTTTTATAAGCATATCAAAGATTAAATTTTCATAAATACCGCCTTTTGCAGGGCCTTTCAAAATATCCTGTACGAGCGCAGCTTGTGTTTCAAATCCAAAAAGAGCAGTTGTTAAGCCAATGTCTGTTGCATATACTTTAAATTCATTTTGTTTTTCATAAGCTCTTAAAGGTAATTGGGGAGTGGAAACGTTATAAACGCATCGAATCATCCCTGCATCGTCCAACCATTCTAAAGCGTTTTCATATTTCTTTGCCGTACTGCGAGGACTAACGGTCGAATATTGAAATTTCGTATATTCTTTTGCTAATTGACGGGGGATAGAATAATAACAATCCTTTATCTTTTGTCTATCCGTTGTCTTTGCGTATTTTTTAATATCTTCTTCATACTCGCGCAGTATATCTATTTGTTTTTGATGCACCGCTTGGAAATTTTGTGTTTCAAAAAAAACGTTTACTACGTCGGGCATACCGCCCACAACAAGATATTCCCGCACAATTTGTTGAAATTTATCGTGAATAGCGTGGGGGATTTTTTCTTTGGATAGAAAGTATTCTTTCAAGTTATTTATTGCAATATCATCATATCCATACGCCCAAAGGAACTCTTCAAAATCCAATGCGTACATATCTATTTGTTTTTCATACCCAACAGGAATAGATACAATTTCTTTATAATGTAAGCCTAATAGTGAACCCGAAGAGATAACATCGTAGCGATTATCTTGCGCTAAAAATTTGATTGCCGTTCTTGCA
>JBGVRF010000164.1:0-7584 GCA_045128175.1 Candidatus Scatosoma sp. | reverse complement strand
GGGTATGCGCCCTCGCGCAAAGCTTGTCTTTTTGGCATTTATTCTCGTCAAATCGTAAGGTTTTACTAATCAACCGTTTGTTGCGACACAGCCTACCCAAAAAAGGAGAAACGTTTTATGGAACTTGCGAAATTACGGTATTTTTACGCGGTCGCGAAACACCAGCACGTAACGAAGGCGGCGGAGGAGATCCACATTGCTCAGCCCGCGCTGACCAAGGCGATCAAACAGCTGGAAGAGGAGCTTGACGCGCCTCTGTTTTATAAAAAGGGCAGAAACGTCTGCCTGACCGTTTTCGGCGAATATTTGAAAAACAAGCTGGAAGGCATTTTCGCACAACTCGATTCTATCGCGCCCGAGTTGGAGCATCTGAAAACGGAACAGCGGCATACGGTGAAGCTGAACGTGCTTGCCGCGTCTACTGCGGTGACGGATGCGGTCATTGGCTATAAAAAGAAGCATCCCGAAGTTGTTTTTCAGTTGATACAAAACGAAGCGGAAACCGATTGCGACGTTTCCGTGACGATCAATACGGCGGATTTTTCCGCTTTGCCTACGTTTGTCGCGCGATGCGTGATGGAGGAAAAGATCTATCTTGCCGTGCCGAAAAATTCGAAATATGCAGACAAAAAAAATATTGCGCTGAAAGAGGTGAAGGAGGAGGGCTTCGTCAACCTTGCGGGCTCGCGGCTGTTCCGTAGCGTGTGCGACCGTTTTTGCGCGTACGCGGGCTTCAAACCGCATATCTCCTTCGAATCGGACTCTCCCGTTGCCGTTAAAAATATCATCGCCGCCAACGCAGGCGTGGGGTTCTGGCCGGAATATTCATGGGGAAAAGTATCATCAGACATGGCGCTGGTGCCCATTTCCGATCCCGTTTGTCAAAGGGAATTGGTGCTCGGTTTGCACGAAAGCCCCGTGCCGTCCGCCGTTGCTGCCGATTTTTACGAATATCTGTTACGGTTTTTGCAAAAACGTCGTAGGAACCATCAACAGGAAAAATAAGCATTTCATTATCATATGGTTTCCATTTTTATCGATTGATTTGATCGAAAAAATGAATTATACGACTGCTTTTCTGTAAAAACATCGATTATTTTTCGAGATTTTCACAAAATCGGCGTGTTAGCAGTTGCAATATTTATAAAAAAAAGGTACAATAATACAGATAAAAAATTTTTAACGTTACGGAGAACAACAGATGAAAAAAAGAATCGCATCGAGAATGTCGGCCATTGCGCCCTCGCTTACGCTTGCCATTTCGGCAAAGGCGAAAGCGATGAAACAGGCAGGGGAAAGCGTCGTATCTTTCGGCGTCGGAGAACCCGATTTCAACACTCCCGACCATATCATTGCGGCGGCGAAGACGGCGCTGGACAACGGTCACACAAAATACACGCCTTCGTCGGGGCTTTTGCCTTTGCGTAAGGCGATCTGCGAGAAGTTCAAAAAGGACAACGGACTGGAATACGAGCCTTCGCAGATCATCGTTTCCAACGGCGCAAAGCATTCCATTTTTAACGCTTGTTACGCTTTGATCGATGAAGGTGACGAGGTCATCATTCCCGCACCCTATTGGTTGACCTATCCCGAAGTGGTGAAGGTTTGCGGCGGCGTTCCCGTGTACATCGAATGTAAGAAAGAGAATAAGTACAAATTTTCTGCGGAAGAATTGAAAGCGGCGATCACGCCCAAAACGAAGATGTTGATTTTCAATTCTCCCTCCAATCCAACGGGGGCGGTGTATGGGGAAGCGGAGGTGCGCGCGATCGCAAAGGTATGCGAGGAAGCGGGGATCTTTGTGCTCGCGGACGAGATCTATGAAAAGCTTTGTTACAACGGCGTCAAGCCCTTCTCTATTGCGAAATGCAGCGAGGCGATGAAGGATCTTACGATCACCGTCAACGGCGTATCCAAGACGTATGCGATGACGGGTTGGCGAGTGGGTTATCTTGCGGCACCTAAGGACGTAGCGAAGGCGATCGATTCTTTCCAGAGCCACGCGACGAGCAACGCGTGTTCGGTTTCGCAGTATGCGACGATCGAAGCGCTGAACACGCCTGAAGCAGAGATCTCGAAGATGGTAAACGTATTCGACGCGAGAAGGGAGAAACTGTTGAAGCTGATCGCTGGGATCGACGGCGTGCAGGCGGTAGAACCGGACGGCGCATTTTACGTTATGATGGTCGTCGGCGGGTTGTACGGCAAGAGCTATAAAGGCAAGAAGCTTACGAACTCGATTGAATTTGCAGACGTACTTTTGGAGAGTGAAAAGGTAGCGACGGTGCCGGGGGTATCCTTCGGCGCGGACGACTGTTTGCGGTTATCGTATGCGCTGGGTGAAGCGGATATCGAGGAGGGGTTGGCGCGTATCAAGCGTTTCGTATCCGAGCTTGTTTGATCGGCGCTCTTTGCCCCCTCGACCGGAAGTCAAGGAACTCAGTTCCTTGCGGGGTGGGCAACGTCAAAGACGTTCGATCACATGATGTTGCGCTTCGAATTTTTCGGCTCTCGTTAGGGCGGCAGAGAAAAATCATGGAAAACCGGTAAAAAACGGGGGCGAAACGCCTCCTTTTTTGATAAAATAAAAAAATTTTTATAAAATACGGAAAAATTTTCAAAAAAGCCTTGAAATTCCGAGCAAAATCTGCTAAACTATAATAAACCGAGGAAAAGATAGTGTTTTAGCCTCGGGGAAAGTGTATAAAATCTGGGAGGATTTAATTATGATTAAAGTTATTTACGGCGCGAAAGGTACAGGCAAGACCAAGATGATGATCGATGCGGCAAACGCGGCAGTCGAAGAAGCAAAGGGGCATCTTATTTTTATTACCGATACCAAGCGCGGTATGTATGACCTTGAACGTGAGGTTCGTTTTATCGACGTAAGCGAATATGACGTAGCGGGCGAGGCTGCACTTTGCGGCTTCATCAAAGGCGTGATCGCGGGCAACCACGATAACGAGTACGTATTCATCGACGGCGTCGTTCGTATCGCGGGCAAACCCGTTCAGGAATTGGCTGGGTTCTTCTATATGCTCGATAAGGTTGCAAAGAACAACGATCTTGTCGTTACCGTTTCCGTTTCGGCTGCGAAGGAAGAACTTCCCGATTTTGTGACCAAATATCTGTAATAAAAAGACGATTGCGCGCGGCGGTAACGACCGCCGCGACAAGCGTAAACAAAATCGGGTGGAAGCCGAGCGGACTTTTCGTTCGGCTTTTCCGTAAACGTTGTCTGCGGGCTTTTTCCCAACGCGCAACGACTTGCGGAAAACGCTCCGAATAAAACGATTGAAAAGAAAAACGAAAAGGGGAAAATACAAATACGCGTTATGGGCAGACAGTCGGCGGATTGTCGTTTTACGCGGAGAAATTGCCGTCGAAAGTGTTCGACAGGTATATACAAATCAAAGGTAGGTTAATAGAGTATGTATTTCATCAGCACGAGAGGTGGCGAACGGGTAACAGGCGCGCAAGCGATCGTACAGGGCCTTGCTAAAAACGGCGGGCTGTACGTTCCCGAAAGCTTCCCACGCATTTCCGAGGAAGAAATGGAACAGATGGCGGAGATGAGTTATCCCGAACGCGCCGCGTTCGTCTTGGGTAAATATCTTGCAGAGGAGCTGGGTGCGGATTATCTGAAAGAGGTTTGCGAAAAGGCGTATTCTTCTTTTGAAGGCAAAGACCCCGTTCCGCTGGTTAAGATCGACGACGAATTGTACGTTCTCGAGTTGTTCCACGGCCCTACCTGCGCTTTTAAGGACATGGCGCTGACCGTGCTGCCGTATCTTTTGAAAAAGAGTTGCGAGGTGACGGGCGTCAAGGAGGAGATCCTGATCCTTGCCGCGACCAGCGGCGATACGGGCAAAGCGGCGCTCGAGGGCTTCCGCGACGTACCCGGTACGAAAGTGGCGGTATTTTATCCCGATGAGGGCGTTGCGAAAATGCAACGCTTGCAAATGTGCATTCAGGACGGCAACAACGTGCATGTGGCGGCGGTCAAGGGAAACTTTGACGATTGCCAGCGCGCAGTGAAAAATTTGTTCGCTTCCGAAGAATTCAACGCGAAGCTCGCGGAGAAAAAGATCCGTCTGTCCAGCGCGAATTCGATTAATTTCGGCCGTCTTGCTCCACAGATCGCATACTATTTTTCGGCATATCTCGATCTTTTGACCTCCGGTCAGATCGAAAAGGGGGACAAGATCGATTTCGTCGTGCCGACGGGGAATTTCGGGGATATCCTTGCGGGTTGGTACGCAAAGCAGATGGGCTTGCCGGTAAGAAAGCTCGTATGCGCGTCCAACCGTAACAAGGTGCTGGCGGATTTCTTTAAGGACGGAAAATACGACGTAAAACGGTCTTTCCACCGTACGATGTCTCCGTCGATGGACATCCTCGTTTCCTCTAATCTCGAGCGTTTGTTATTCGAGATCAGCGGTCGGGACGCGAAGATGACGGCGGATCGGATGCAGGCGCTTGCCGAACGGAAAGAATACAGCATCTCTACCAAGGAAAAACAAATTCTGGACGAGGAATTTTTCGGCGGTTTTGCAAGCGAGGACGATACCATCGAAGCGATGTACGAAATTTTCGACGAATACGGCTATGCGATGGATACTCATACGGGCGTTGCGCTTGCGGTATATATGCAATATAAGCAATCGATCGAAACGGAGGAAAAGAAGGATGAAACGCCGATCGTCGTACTTTCGACGGCGAATCCTTATAAGTTCCCGCAGGACGTGTTGTACGCGCTGTCGGGCAACGACGTGAAGGACAGCTTCAAGGGTATTAAGCGCCTTAATCTTCTGACGGCAATGAAGCCGCCCAAGAGTTTGCTCGATCTCCGTTACAGACCGATCCGATTCAAGACAGTCGTTTCCAACGATCTTGCGAAGATGCAGGACGAGGTGCTGCGGTTTGCAGGCGGCGAAGTGGTGCCCGTGCCCGATAAAAAATAAAAATTAAGCGTTTCGGAAAACCCTTCGATTTTTTTTCGGTGGGTTTCCCGTGAAACGAGTTTTGTTAAACAGGTGATAAATTCCGTCATTTCTTGTGAAGAACAACGTAGGGCGGAATTTTGCATTTGCATTTTGCGAAAAGATATGATATAATAGGGATAGGAGGTCGCAGGGGCGATCATAAGGAGAGATGGAAGCAGGATATGTTCGGATACGTTCGCGCGGATACGCCGTATTTATATATTAAGGACGATACGTTATACAAAGCGATGTATTGCGGCGTGTGTAAGGGGATTGCAGAGGTCTGCGGGCAGACGGCGCGGATGGGACTTTCCTACGACGTTACATTTCTTTCCGTGATATTGCACAATATATCGGGGCAGGACGTAAAGCTTGAGAAGCAGCATTGCCTGACGCACTGTATCCGTACAAAGCTGATGGCGGAAACGGACGAGCTGACGAGACAGCTCGGCGCGTTGAATACGATCTTGGTGTATTATAAATATACAGACGATATAGAGGACGGGGATCGCGGCAGAGGTAAACGTTTGTGGTTTAAAAAGGGCTTTAAACGCGCAAAACAGCGCTATCCTGAGATCGAGCGGATCGTGCGGGAAAACCTTGCCGAGCAGGAAAAAACGGAAAAAGCGAAGGTGGACAGTGTGGATCGGGCGGCGGATGCGACGGCGAATATGCTGGCGGATTTTTCCGACCACATTCTTGGTGAAAAAGCGACGAAGCATACGCGCGGGCTTTTTTACGCGGTTGGGAAATGGATCTATCTGATCGACGCGCTGGACGATTATGACAAAGACAAGAAAAAGGGCGCGTATAATCCCTTTATCCTTGCATATAAAACGGGGAGTCTTGCCGATCTGATGTCGTCTAAAAAGGCGGAAGAGGTACGCTATATTTTCAACGCATTGTTTTTCGATATCCGCGAAAATTTGTCGCATATCGAGTTTCCGTTCAACCGCGATCTTTCGGATAATATTCTGTTGCGCGGTTTACCTGCCATGACAAGACGGATCATGAACGGAATGAAAGCCGATTGTAAAAATCGGCACGGAGCGTAGACGATCCGATAAACGTCGAAAAAGGAAAATGAATTGCGGCGAAAGCCGATTGGAGTCAGAATGAACGAATTTTATGAACTACTTGGTTTGAGCGAAAACGCGACGGATGAAGAGATCGTCGCCAGATATAAAGAGCTGAAGGAAAAATACAGCGAAGAGAGATGGTTGGACGGCGAGGCGGGAAACGAAGCCGCGAAAATGCTGACAAAGCTGGAAACGGCGTATCGCGAGATCACCGCGGCGCGTAAGGAACAAAACAAAAATACCGATGGACAAAGCGCGTATGAGGAGATCTCCGAGCTTTTGAAAAACGATAAGATCTCCGAAGCGCAGGCCCGTTTGGACGATTTTAACGAGCGAGGAGCAGAGTGGCATTATTTGCAGGCGGTCGTGTTCTATAAAAAGAACTGGACGAACGACAGCAAAAAGCAGCTAGAGATCGCCATGCAGATGGATCCCGACAACGTTAAATACCGTAACGCGTACGGGAAGATGAACGCGAAAAACGAGTATCAGCAGCAGTCGGCAAACCAGCAATCGCAGAATCCGTATTCAAACGGTAACGGCGCGCCGATAGACGATGGGCAGCAGATGGGCGGCAACGCTTGTACCGACTGCCTGATGTGCTGTTATGCAAATCTTTGCGTGAATTGTTTATTTAACTTGTGTTGCGGTTGTAGATAAGCTTGTACGATACGATGAAAAAACTCAATTCATACGAAATTGCATTGTCCGCGATGGCGGCGGCGATCGCGACCGTGTTTCTCACGATCGGCGTATATTCGGAAATACTGCTCTTTTCGGGGTATTTGTTCGCGTGTATTGCGTTGATGCTACCTCTGTCGAAGGGGAGTCTCCGCGGCTACACGTTCGCATACGTCGTTACATGCGTGTTGGCGCTCATCTTTAATACAGCGCGTTTTTTCGATCTGTTGCCGTTTATCATGTTTTTTGGTTTGCATCCGCTCGTCAACGAGTTGCAGCTGAAGATCAAGATCAACCGTTGGTTGGCGTGCGGGATCAAAGCGCTTTGGTTTGACGTGACGTTATACGTGATCTGGAAATTTTTGTTCGGAATGACGACGAGTATTCCGTTTGTGGATCGATTTATCGTCCCGATCATTCTCGTCGTGGGCACCGTATTTTTTGTGTTTTACGATTATCTGATGTATCGTTGCCGCGCTACGGTCAACGCGCTAGTAAAGCGGATCTATAAGAAATGAATGGGACAGGGTTGCGTTGACGTATAAAAACAGACGTTTCCCAACCGAAAAAGAAAACCGAAAACCCAACCGTTTGGTTCGGAAGAATAGAGGGGAGGGCAAAGAATTATGATTGAAAAAAACGATATCGTTTGCGCCGTGGTGGATGCGATCGGCACAAACGGCGAAGGCATCATCAGGCACGAAGGGGTTACTTTTTTCGTGCCTGCTTGTTTACCGGGCGAAAAAGTTCGGTTTAAAATTTTAAAAATTAAGGACAATATCGGGTATGGGAAACTCGAAGAAGTCTTAACGCCTGCGGAAGAACGGGCAAGACCGAAA
>JBGVRF010000163.1:0-3131 GCA_045128175.1 Candidatus Scatosoma sp. | reverse complement strand
TATCGGTCATACCGTAGGAAGCGGGACCTGCCGCCATGTTGTCGGGGTGGAGCGTTCTGCCCGTACCGCCACCGGAAGCAACGGAGAAGTATTTCACGCCGTTTTCGTTACACCACTTTTTGTACGTACCTGCAACGGGGTGCTGGAATCTCGTAGGGTTGGTGGAGTTACCGGTAATGGAAACGCCGACGTGTTCAAGTTTCATGATCGCAACGCCTTCAGGTACGGAGTCAGCGCCATAGCATTTTACTTTCGCTCTGTCGCCGTCGGAGAACGCTTTTTCTTCAAGCACTTTTACCGTTTCCGTAGCGGGATCGAATTCCGTTTCCACGAACGTGAAGCCGTTGATTCTCGAAATGATATAAGCGGCGTCTTTGCCGAGACCGTTAAGGACAACGCGAAGCGGGTTCTGTCTTACTTTGTTTGCGTTGAGCGCGATAGAGATAGCGCCTTCCGCGGCAGCAAAGGATTCGTGTCCAGCCAGGAAGCAGAAGCATTCCGTTTCGTCGGAAAGGAGCATTGCGCCGAGGTTGCCGTGGCCGAGGCCGACGAGTCTGTTCTGCGCAACCGAACCGGGGATACAGAACGCCTGCAGACCGATACCGATCGCAGCGGCCGCATCAGCAGCCTTTACGCAACCTTTTTTGATTGCGATCGCCGCGCCTACCGTGTACGCCCAAACCGCATTTTCAAAGCAGATAGGCTGACCTGCTCTTACGATCTTATCGCAATCGATGCCCTTTTCAAGACAGATGTCTCTGCATTCTTCAATAGAAGAAATGCCATACTCTTTCAGAACGCCGTTGATCTTATCGATTCTTCTTTCATAACCTTCAAATAATGACATGAGCTTGTCCTCCTATTACTCTTTACGAGGGTCGATGAACTTCACCGCGCCCTGCTCAGCAGAGAATCTGCCGTAGTGTCCCATAGCTTTGTTGTACGCTTCGTTGGGTTCCATGCCCTTCTTGATGAAGTCGGTCATTTTGCCGAGGGAAACGAATTCGTAGCCGATAACTTCGTTGTTGATATCCAAAGCGAGGCGGGTAACGTAGCCTTCTGCCATTTCGAGGTATCTGACGCCTTTCTGGAGGGTCGAATACATCGTACCCACCTGCGAACGGTGACCTTTACCGAGGTCTTCGAGACCTGCGCCAATCGCAAGACCGTCGTCGGAGAATGCGGACTGCGATCTGCCGTATACGATTTGCAGGAAGAGCTCTCTCATAGCCGTATTGATCGCATCGCAAACGAGGTCTGTGTTGAGTGCTTCCAAAGGCGTTTTGCCGGGAAGGATCTCTGCCGCCATAGCTGCGGAATGGGTCATACCCGAACAACCGATGGTTTCGACCAAAGCTTCCTGAATGATACCTTGTTTGATGTTCAAGCTGAGCTTACAAGCGCCCTGCTGAGGTGCGCACCAACCTACACCGTGCGTGAAACCGCTGATGTCTTTGATCTCTTTCGCATGAACCCACTTGCCTTCTTCGGGAATAGCTGCGTTTTCATGACGAGCAACGCCTGCGCCTTTCGCAACGCAGTACATCTGTGCAACATCTTGTGATATTGTCATTGTAAAATTCCTCCAAAAAAATTTTTTTGTTTTTTGAACAATTTTTAACTTTTATGGCCTCGAAATCCCCTGCAAAGCGCAAAATATTCCTACGCCATTTATAAGTATACCATATCTTAAAAAAAATTTCAACCGTGCAGAGAGTTTTTTTTCGTTTTATTTAGAATTTTTTTATGATTTTTATTTTAACATTACCTATTTTCCCTTTTGGCAAAGCCGTTTATACAAAAAAACGCGACCGAAGCCGCGCTTTCCGTACGTTATTATTCCAAAAAATCCTCCGCGTGAAGCTTTGCGCGCAATTTCTCGATGGCATGCTTCTCAATCCTCGATATATACGAACGAGAGATCTTCAAAGCGTTCGCAACCTCTCTTTGCGGTAAAGGAATACCGCCTTTTAAGGCGTATCGCAGACAAATGATGGTATATTCCCGCTCGGTCAAAATCAACTTGATCTGCTCCAACAGCTTCTCACGTTGCACCGAACGTTCTACCTGTTCGAATACGCAATCCTCCTTCTCAAACAGCAAATCCATCAAAGTCAACTCGTTTCCGTCCTTATCAGTACCGACCGGATCGGACAAAGACATCGTATTTTTATGTTTTTTATTTGCTCTAAGAAGCATTAGGATCTCGTTTTCGATACATCTTGCCGTGTAAGTAGCTAGCGCCGTGCCGTGCCCGGGTTGATACGTACCGATCGCTTTGATAAGCCCGATGCTGCCTACCGATATCAAATCGTCTGTTTCCGCGGCGCCGGCATATTTTTTTACGATATGTGCCACCAAACGCATATTATGTCTGACAAGCATATCCTTTGCCTGCTTATCCCCTTTTGCCGCCAAAGTCAAATATTTCTCTTCCTCCTCTTTCGAAAGAGGCTTCGGAAAAGAATTTTTCGTACCGATTGCCCCCGTAAAAAAGACGATCCTACCTAGCAACGACCAAATGAAATCCAAAAACATACAACTTACTCCATCTCTTTATTTTAAAGCCCTTCAAGTGATTTTTATCCCTTAAAACAAACGCTTTTGTCTATCGTATGCAGAGCATGGTTTGTACTATGCCGCGAACAAGCCTTACAATCTTTCGTTTTTGGTAAAATTCAGGCTATTACGTCAGACATAGGTATTATGCGTAACATAATACCTATAACTATTATAAGCCTTATTTGATCTCACATTTTATATGTATTATGTGTAACATTGGTATTATATCAGGCGTAATACTGTTTTTTATATAAAAAACACAAAAAAATCGAGCATAACGCCCGATTTCCTTTAAAAATATACAAAAAAAGAGATTTGAGTCTGTCTGTAAGCCGAGTTCTGTCGTGTACGGTCATTTATCTAGGCTTGCCGTCGCCGACAAGCTCGAGCGATGTTAACGGTGTTCCGTCGGACGGACAGCCCTATTGACGGAAACCCAATCTTGCAGCGGGTGGGGTTTACATGGCATACTGTGTTACCACAATATCGGTGAGCTCTTACCTCGCCTTTCCATCCTTACCGCATAAGAGCGTAAACACTAAAGCATATGCGGCGGTTTATTTCTGTTG
>JBGVRF010000162.1:0-2776 GCA_045128175.1 Candidatus Scatosoma sp. | reverse complement strand
CGTACCATTTACGTTTGTTTTCCTCGGCTTCCGCCAGGGCTTTATCTAATTCTTCCTGTAATTTTTTGGCTTTTTTCTTGTCCTTTTGAGGCTTATCCTCTTCTTTTTCAAACGGTTTCGCCGCCTCTTCCGTTTCCGACGCTATGTTCTTTTCTTCGTTTTCCATGCTTCTTCACATCCTTTTTTAGCTGTTATATTTCATTTATAAATCGAATTTTTGTTTTTTAAACGCTTACCGAGGATTTTTTTGGTTGTTTAGGCGACTTCGTCGCAATAACGCCTGTCGGCGTGAGAACGCAAAGCAAGGCTTTGCTTCCTTGGGGCTACTTTCGTGGAGCTCCGCTCCACACCTCGGCAATGGCTTCCGCCCCTGCACCCTGACAAGAGGCTATGCCCCTTGACCCTTGACTTGGTCCAGCGGAACGCTGACGGAATGTTGGCGCCGGTCAAAATTCGAGGTGAACGAACTTATCGCGGCGGGAATACCGATAGAACACCGCTTTCCTGCCCACAACAATCACGCACACCGCCTCCAAAAGATCGGCTACGTTCTCCGCAAGATTGCGCGCGTCCTCATCCGCCGTTTCCAAAATGTTTACCTTGATCAGCTCGTGCGCGTCCAGAGCATCCGACAGCGTCTTTAACAGATTGTCCGTCACACCGCCTTTGCCGATCTGCGTCACAGGCGACAGCTTCGCCGCCAAAGATTTTAATTTGCTCCTCTGTTTGCTTGTAATGTTTTCACTCGTTACGATCATAATTTTTGTTTTCCTTCAATATATATTTATAATTTAGTTTTACACGACGTATGGTTAATTTCGGCTATGCGGTAGAAGAATCGGTCATACCGTTCAGCGTTAGCTATTTGCGGCTTCGCACGTACGTGACCGAGACGAAACGCAAGGACAACGCTATATTTCGCCACGGATTCTTTGTTTTACGTAAAATGAAGCAAGACGCAAGAAAGACAAGGCGCGCGAGGCTTTCCGAAGGGAGATGTACATAAAGTACACGAGCGAGGAAAACATAGCGCAACGCAGTATTTCGTAGCGGTTTCTTCGTTTACGGTACGAAATCGAACTCCACGTCCCCTATCGACACCGTATCCCCCTCCTGACAGCCCATCTTCGTCAGCTGTTTGATCACGCCACGAAGCCGCAGAACTTTTTGGAAATATTGCATCGAATCGGGATTGTTCAACACAACGTTGCGGCAAAGCATGTCCACCAGACCGCCGATAACCACGTACACGCCCTCTTCGTCTTTGAATATCTCGAAGCTGAGATCGTCATTCGCTTTGTATTCGAATTCCTCCTCCACGGGAATAGGCTCGACGGGGGGCAGGGTTGCGAGTACGTCGAAAATGCCCTCAATCAGCTCTCGCGTACCCTCACCCGAGATCGCCGTGATCGGGAATATCTTATACTTACGCCCGTATTTTTTCTTGAACGCCTTCAGGTTCTCCTCCGCGCCGTATACGTCGCATTTGTTGCAGACGACGATCTGCGGCGTTTTCGCAAGTTCCTCGCTAAATTCCTTCAATTCCTCGTTGATCTTTTTAAAATCCTCGATCGGATCCCGTCCTTCACAACCGGAAATATCGACCACGTGACAAAGCATACGCGTACGCTCGATATGGCGCAGGAAATCGTGACCCAGCCCCGCACCCTGCGCCGCGCCCTCGATCAAACCGGGAATGTCCGCCGCCACAAACGATTTTTCATAATAACGGACTACGCCGAGATTGGGCGAAAGAGTGGTGAAATGATAATTGGCGATCTTCGGCCGCGCCGCAGAGATCTTGGACAGCAACGTACTTTTGCCTACGTTGGGGAAACCGACAAAGCCCACGTCAGCGATCACCTTCATTTCGAGAATGACAGAATGCTGTTTCACCTTCTCACCCTTCTGCGCGAAGTTGGGCGCGTGACGGCGCGCGGTGGTAAACCGAACGTTGCCCTTCCCGCCGTTGCCGCCGCGAGCTACGAGGACTTCCTGACCGTCCTCGAAGATATCGCAGATGAGCTTGCCCGTTTCTTCATCGCGGACAAGCGTGCCGAGCGGGACCTTGATATAAACGCTTTTGCCCGTTTTTCCAAAGCACTTCGCCGTGCCGCCCATCTCGCCGTTTTCCGCGAAATAGCGGGAGGTGAAACGGAAGGGGAACAGGTCGTTCATATCCTTGTCGCCGACAAAATAGACGTTGCCGCCCCTACCGCCGTCGCCGCCGTCGGGTCCGCAAGCGGGTTTGCCTTTGTACGCCTTGAAAGAGTTCATGCCGTCGCCCCCGTCGCCGGCTTTGATGAGTATTCGCACTTTATCGGTAAATTCGGTCGTTGCCATGATAGGTTTCCTCTGATTTTTACGTATTTCGCCAATAGTATAGCAAAAAACGAAATAAAAAGCAATAAATTCCGCAGGGAGATAAAGGAAAATTCTTTTATCGGAGATTTTTTCTTTTTTACTTTTCCCTCTTTTTTAACACCTCATCAGTCAACCTCGTTGCCAGTTTCCCCCTCCAAGGGGAAGCCTTAATGGGGCGAAGCTCAATCGCTATAACAAACAGACGGCGGATCAAATGATCCGCCGCCCGTTTTTCTTTTTTTCATTTCCTTGCAGAACGCGCAGTTTGCAGTATCCCTGTGGATAAGATCTTCTTTTCGCCCGTTTTGGCGCGTTCTAAAGCTTCTTCCACCAAATCCCCGAAAAACGTCCGCGCATCGCTCAACCGTTCGCAGAACAAATAATACGCCAGCGAGCCCGGCACCGTGTTCAC
>JBGVRF010000161.1:0-28288 GCA_045128175.1 Candidatus Scatosoma sp. | reverse complement strand
ATAAGAACAACGTTTGCTGCCTTTACCATTGCATCTGCCGCTTCGATCGCCGCTACCAAACCTCTGGTTTCTACCATGCCCAATGCTTCCATCATAATTGTAATTCTCCTTGAATTTTATTTTTTATTATTTCTTAATTTGTCTTTGCCGAGAGCGCTCAAATGGGCGAACCATTCGATCTCCTCGCTTTGTCTTGCGATCACCTTGTGGGTGATATACAATTCTCTTTTTTCGGCTTCGGCTTTTCCCGCCGCGACCGCCGCTTCGACCGCCGCCGCGCTACCTTCTACCTTGATCGCCATGACCAGAGGCACCCGAGCGGAATCCCCCGCCGCGGGCTTGTTTTTGTCGATCGCCACGACCTTTACGTCCGCGGCTTTCGCCATAGCGTCCGCGACCACGATCGAGGTTGCGAAACCGAATACTTCTATCATGCCAAGAGCCATATTTTTCTCCTTTCAGTCGAGTGAATCAAATGATTTCACCATTCCGCTTACTTCGTACCGTAAAATATAAAGTAATGCGATGCAAATATCCGCTTCGTTTCGTAAAACGCAAAGTTGCGAGCAGTACGCGAAAGGCGTGGCTTTCCCGACGGGAGTTTACTATGCGTAAACGAGCGAGGGAAAACGTAAGCCTGACAAAGTAATGCGACGCAAATATGCGTTTTACTTCGCTACGTAGCAGATCTTAATTCCCTGCTGCGACACGTTCACTTCCATCGCTTCGTTCAGCTTGTCAAGCGGGAATTCGTGCGTGATGAGTTCCTTGATGGGAATATTCATCTCTCTTGCCTGACGGAGGAATGCCATCGTCGTAGGATAATCGTCTGCCGAATAGTCCCACGAACCGACGAGGTTGATTTCCTTATTGCACATTGCAAAGTGAGGATTTACGTTATATTCCCCGTTGTTTACGAAGAAGCCCATTTCACAGAGTCCACCGCCACGACGAATATATTCGAAAATGTCCTTCGCCGCCGCAGGCGCGCCCGTACACTGGAACGCGAAATCCGCGCCGACGCCGTTCGCTACGCTCTTGACCAGCTTAACTCTTTCTTCGAGAGTGGGAACTTCTTTAAAGTTGATGATCGTCTTTGCGCCGAGTTTCTTCGCCATTTCAAGACGCTTGGGAGTACCGTCGATTGCGATGATGTGGTTAATACCTGCCGCGCGCAATACGCTGATCATAACCAGACCTACGGGACCAAGCCCTTGAATAAGCACCTTCGAATTGAAGTTGATAAGCCCCGTCGAATTCGCTCTCTTTAAAGCGTGTACGCATACGCAAGCCAACTCGAGCAACATTCTTTCCTTGAGGTCGAGGTCATTTACTACGAAATACGTAGAACCTTTACCGCGGATGAGAAGATATTCCGAGAACCAGCCCGTGAGAGGCTGCGCGTCGCTATGCGGGATGAGTCCGAATACACCCTGCTTGTCGCAAAGGTTGGTGTTTGCGGGATGATTACGGCAGATGTGACATTCGCCGCAACTGATAACGCTAGTAACGATCTTGTCGCCGACCTTGATGGGCTTGCCCGACGTATCGCATTTGATGTTTTTACCGAGATATACGATCTCGCCCGTGCCTTCGTGACCGAGGGTAACGGGAATAATACCGAAGGGATCGCCCTTCCATTCGTGAACGTCCGTGCCGCATACGCCGCAACCTTCGACCTTTACGAGAATATCGTCATCCTGCAATGCGGGAATGGGATATTCTTTTACTTCGATTTTCTTTGTTGCGGTCAGCATAGCGACTTTCGCCGTCTTGGGGATCGCGCCGCTTGCTGCGGGCTTGGAAGAACCCATTTCCCCAAGGATCTTACGGACGATGCTTTCTACCTGAGAAGAAGTAATATCCATTTTCGTTTTCTCCTTTCCTTATATAATTCTGAACGAATCCGCCATTACGCAGCGACGGTATCTCGTGAAGCTTCTCGCGCTGGTAAGACCTTCGCCCGTAGGCCCCGCGATGGTGAACGTCGTATGACCTTCGCCGCCGAATCCGATACCTGCGTACGAGGGCGCGTTCTTAACAAAAATCGTCGTTTCGACCGCGCGCGCAAATCTCGTCAGATTGTCGATATTCTTCGAATGCATATGCGCCGTGTGACGATTGCCGTGCTCCGCTTTTACAGCCAAATCGATCGCTTCGTCAATGTTATCCACACGGACGATCGGAAGAATGGGCATCATCAGCTCTTCCTGCACGAAAGGATGCTCGAAATTCGTTTCGCAAATGATGCAACGGATCTCGGGACCGACTTTTACGCCGATCTTTTCGAGAAGGACTGCCGCGTCGCGACCTACACATTCGCGGCTGACCGTCTTTTTCACGATACCCGTCTTGGGATTTTTCGTTTCGACAAGCACGATATTCGCCAGCTTTTCCGCCTGCTCCAGCGTGATCTTATACGCGCCGTTTTCAAGCATGGAAGCGATGAGTTCGTCCGCGATATTTCTGAATGCAAACACTTCCTTTTCCGCGATACAGGGCAAATTGTTATCAAAGGTACAACCATCGATGATATCCTTGCCCGCCTTTCTTACGTCTGCGGTGTCGTCGACGATGACGGGGGGGTTACCCGCGCCCGCGCCGATCGCTTTCTTTCCGCTGGAAAGTACCGAACGTACAACACCGGGACCGCCCGTGCATACGAGCAAACGAATCGCCGGATGTTTGTACATGATCTGCGCCGTATCCAGCGTGGGTTTGACCACGGACGCCACGAGGACCTGCGGACCGCCTGCCATTGCGCTGGCGCGGTTGATGAGGTCCACCGCATAATTCGACGTTGCGATCGCGTTGGGGTGGGGATTGAATACCACGCCGTTGCCTGCCGCGATCATACCGATACTGTTACAGATGACCGTTTCGGAAGGGTTTGTACTAGGCGTGATACTGCCGACGACGCCAAAAGGCGCCATTTCCGTCAGCGTCAAACCGTAATCACCCGTTTTTGCCTGCGCGACGATGTCTGCCGTGCCGGGCGTTTTGTCCGCTACAAGCTGATGTTTCGCCGTCTTGTGTTCGACGCGCCCCATCTTCGTTTCCGTAACGCCGAGGTTCGCCATAATCGCCGCTTCCTTACGGCAAAGATCGCGGACCGCAGAAATAATTTTTTCCCGTTCTTCAAGCGACATTGCGCGGACTGCCTTATACCCTGCCGTCGCGGCGTCGATCGCGTCGTTCATGTCCGCGTAGATACCGATAAATTTACGGCCATTGTACTGGGTCGAATCCCAACCGCTCGATACGGGAGCGCCGCCGTTGAGGTTTTTGATGACCGATGCGATCACCTGCTCAATCTGGGCTTCCGTCCAATTTATTGCCATTGTATTGTTCTCCTTGTTATCAAATGCATGAAGCTTTGTCCGTCGGACAAAATTTCACGGTCTTATTTGCCAAGAGCCGCGAGAACCTTCTTCGTGATGAGTTCTACGAGTTCCGCATTCGCGCAGTTGCAAGCGGCTTCTTCTTCATATTCGATACCGGGATGACGTCCGGGAAGGTTCATCTTCTTTCTCAATTCCATCAGCTTTTTCAACTGTTCGTTGGGAATTTCGTGAACCGCGCCAAGCTCCATTGCGTGCTTGCAGATGACCGCATTGAATTCTACTTCTTCCATAACGAAGAATGCCTTGGTAAGGTTGCAGCCGACCGTCAATGCGCCGTGGTTTCTCAACAAGAATGCGTCATGGTTCTGAATGTACGGATCGAGCGAATCGGGAATTTCCATCGTGGAGGGAGTACCGTAATCGCAGGTAGGAACTGCACCGATCGTCAAAACCGCTTCGGGCAGAACGTACTGATCAAGGTCGATATCCGCAACGGTGAACGCGGTAGCAACGGGAGGATGTGCATGAACGACCGCCGTAACGTCGGGGCGTTCGCGATATACTCTCATATGCATCTTGATCTCGGACGAAGGGTTAAGCTTGCCTTCTAACTTTTTACCGTCACGGTCAACCTTGATGATCATATCGGGGGTCAAGGAAGCCTTGGATACGCCCGTGGGGGTGCAATAGTATTCGTTTTCACCGACTTTCACGGAAATGTTTCCGTCGTTTGCCGCAACGAATCCTTTCTGCCAGAGCTTGAGCCCTACTTCGCAAATTTCCTTCTTGATTTCGAATGGAGATTTCATAATTTTTTTTCCTTTCCTTTATATATTTTTTTATTTTGTCAAATTTTGAGTGTCAAGCGCGATCATATATTCCTCGTTGGTAGGAATGACGTACGTCTTGACCTTCGCGCCTTTCGCACTGATATCGGCAACTTCTCCTCTCGGACAGGTCTTGTTGATCTCTTCGTCGACCTCTATGCCCAGCCAGGACATATCCTTGCAGACGTCCGCGCGAAGCTCCCGATCGTTTTCGCCGATGCCCGCCGTGAACACGAGCGCGTCTACGCCGTTCATCTCCGCCACGTACGAACCGATGATCTTTTTGATGTTATGAATGAGAATCTTTAACGCAAGTTCCGCGCGTTTATTTCCTTCCGCCGCCGCTTCACAGACGTCACGGCAGTCACTGGAAATGCCGGATACGCCTAAAAGCCCGGATTTTTTATTGAGGAGCACGTCCGCTTCCTCCGCACTGCAACCCGTTACCTTTTGGATATAGGTGACGACCGTGGGATCGAGCGAACCGCTGCGGGTACCCATCGGCACGCCGTCCTGCGGCGTAAAGCCCATCGACGTATCCACCGCCTTGCCGTTTACCGTCGCCGTGATGGACGATCCATTGCCGAGATGGCAGGTGATGATCTTCGCGTCCTTCTTTCCGAGCAACTCCGCCGCCTTGCCCGCAACGTATCTGTGCGAGGTGCCGTGGAAGCCGTAACGACGGATCTGATATTTTTCATACAGCTCGTAGGGAATGGGATAGATGTACGCGTAATCCTGCATATCCGAATAATACGACGTATCGAAAACGCCGACGTGGTTTGCATTCGGCATGACCTCTTTGCAAGCCTTCAAACCGCTGATCGCGGGAGGACCGTGCAAGGGATTGAGTCCTACGATACTCTCGAGATATTCCAGCTCCTGATCGCCGAGCACGGAAGATTTTCTCAGCTTTTCGCCGCCGTGCGCGAATCTGTGGCCGACTGCCGCGATCTCGTCTACGCTTGCGATAACGCCGAGCTCTTTGTCTGTGAGCAGGCTCAGCACGCGCGCGATCGCCGCCTTATGATCGGGAAAATCCGCCTCCGCTTTATACGGTTCCTTTCCGGGGCATTTGTGAGTGATGATACCGTCAATGCCGATCCTTTCGCAGTTCCCCTTCGCCAACACCGCGTTCGCATCCATATCGAACAGCTGGTATTTCAGCGAGGAGCTACCTGCATTTACAACCAAAATTTTCATTTACATGCTCCTTATGGACCTACCGTCCGTTAAAGTGAATTGAAAAGTTTTTACGCTCTCTTCGCGATGACTTCCGCTTCGAATTTCTCAACCTCGTTCCACCAGTCTTCACTGAGGCCCTGACGGCGGAGATATTCGTCCCAAACGTCGCAGAAAGGAAGAAATTTTACTCTTTCATGCAGATAGAACACCTTTGTGAGGTTGTTTTCATCCTGCAATTTTTTCATTTCCGCATACGGTTGAAGGATCGCGCAAAGCAACGCCTTGTGCATGGAACTTACGCCCGTTACAAACGCACAAAGACGGTTGATGCTTGCGTCGAAATAATCGAGTGCGATCATTACCTTTCCGTCCGCTTCGCTACGAATGATCTCTTTGGAGAGTTCTCTCAATTCGTCGTCCACAACAACTACGTGGTCGCTGTCCCATCTAACGGGGCGGGATACGTGCAACTGCAATTTGTCATAGAAAGCAAGCATTGCGGGAATCTTGTCCGAAACGACTTCGGTGGGATGATAATGGCCCGTATCGAGCAAGCAGCAGATACCTCTTGACGCCGCATAATTCTGATAAAATTCGTTGCTGCCTACGGTATAGCTTTCGATACCGATACCGAACACCTTGCTTTCGACTGCGGGAACGACCCATTCTTTATCATACCCTTCCAGCATTTCGTCAAGGGATTTTTTCAAGCGAAGGCGGGGGCCGAGGCGATCCGCGGGGATATCTTTATATCCGTCGGGAATCCAAATGTTGACGGCGCAAGGGCTCCCCATTGCTTTACCCATTTCCGCTGCGATCTTGAGGCAAGCCTTACCGTGACGTACCCAAAATTGACGGGTCTCTTCATCGGGCGAGGACAGGGACAAGCCGTCCTTCATCTTGGGATGTGCAAAGAACGTGGGGTTGAAGTCAACGCCGTCAAGCCCGTTTTCTTTCGCCCATTTCACCCAAGGCTCGAAATGCTTGTATTCGTATGCGTCGCGATCTACCTTGCCTTTGTCCGCGCCGAGAATCGCGTAACAAGCGTGTACGTTGATACGCTTTTTACCGGGCATCAGCGAAAACGCCGTGGTGAGATCCGAGAACAACTCTTCGGGAGTTCTCGCTCTGCCGGGATAGTTACCCGTCGTCTGAATACCGCCCGAAAGGGAATCGCTGCCGTCGAAACCGATAACGTCGTCGCCCTGCCAGCAATGTACGCTGACTGCGATCTTGCTCAGTCTGTCAAGCGCGGCTTCCGTGTCGATGCCATATTGCGCATAGATCTTTTTTGCTTCTTCGTATCTGGACATAATGTATCTCCTTTATATGTCTTTTATTTTTATTTTTTTGTTATTGAAGGTTGTTAAATGCTTTAAGCCACTCGTTCGCGATAAGTCTTGCGCCTGCCGCGTCGGGATGTACGCCGTCGTACAGATAATATTTTCCTCGTCCGTTTTCCGCCGCCTTATCCAACGCCGCCTGTAAAGGAACAAAGGTCAGCTTATATTCTTCCGCAAGCTTTTTCGCCACCGCCGCGTATTCTTTTACGCCGACCAAACGTGGATAAATATCCGCAATCGCCTCGTTTTCCAAAACGAACGGTTCGCAAATGATGATCTTGAGGTTCGGCAATCTTTCCAGCGTGTCCTCAAGGAGCATACGGTACACCTTTTCCCAACGCTTGATATCCACGCCGTTTTGCCCGCCGATCTCGTGCCAGATATCGTTGACTCCGATAAGGATACTGAGTACGTCCGGTTCGAGGTTCCATACGTCCGCCTTGATACGCGCGTACAAATCGACAATGCGGTTACCGCTGATACCGCGATCGAGAATGGTATACGCTTCGGGATCCTTATACAGCAGATCACCCGCGACAAAATTGACGTAGCCGACGCCGTAGCCGAATGCCTTGCCGTCATATTCACGACTTCTGCCCATATCCGTGATAGAATCACCGTAGAAAAGGATTTTCACGTTGTTTTCTCCTTTAATTTTTATACTTTAATTTTTATAGATTCGGCAATCGGCGTTCCGGCAACGTTCCGTTGGATCATGTATGTCGTTAGGCTTTCTGTCACCCAAACCCACGCGAAGTAAAACGGCGGAGATGGGAGCAATGCGCAAAGGGCGAACATTTTCGAAAGCAGATGTACTTAAGATACACGAGTGAGAAAAGCCCAAGCCCGACAAAGCAGTGAGACGCAGATACGTCGCTTTACATAAAACGGCGGAGATGCGAGCAAGACAAGGAGGATGCGGATTGGGCGCAGGGAGCGTACATAGACGTACGTGACCAAGCCCAAACGTAAATCCGACGCAGTATTGCGACGCAGATACGTCGTTTTACAGTTCTTCGATGTCGAAGGAAGCTTTTATTATCCTTCTCCCCTCTGCCACGTCCTTGATGTCGCCACAACCGATCATCTGCATCATCAGGTTGCCGATCGCCGTACCTTCCGCAGGTCCCGTAATGATCTTCTTGCCCGTGTATTTTGCCGTCAGCTCGTTAAGGAACCCGTTTTTACTGCCGCCGCCGATAATATTCAGCGTCTCGTATTTTTTACCCGTGACTTCTTCCAACGCCTTGTACGCGACGTCGTAATATTTTGCAAGGTTGTTATAAATAACGTACGCCATCTCGCCTACGGGAATCTGTCTGCCTGCCGCCGCATTGATTTCGGCGATCATGCTTTCGGGCGCGAGGAATCTCTGATCGTTGACGTTGATCTCATCGTCTACGGGATTCTCTCTCGCCATATTCACCAGCTCGACAAAGCTGTATTTGTCGTCAAGCTCATGACGGACCTGCTGGATCATCCACAACCCCATAATATTGATCTGCAAACGGAACGTATTGTTCAAGCTGCCCTCGTTGGAATACCCCGCTTCTCTCGCCGCCGCGGAGGTATGCGCTTTATCCTGTTCCACACCGAGCAACGACCACGTACCGCTGGAAATATAGGGCGTCTGCGCGTCCAAAGGCGCCGCAAGCACCGCGCTTGCCGTATCATGCGTCGCAGGCAACACTACCTTCGCCTTGTATCCGACGATCGCAGCAACCTCGTCCGTGAACTCGCCAACAAGCTCACCCGGATGCGCCAACTGCCCGAACAGCTCTTTTTTATAACCAAGCCTTTCGATGATCTCTTCATCCCAGGTATGGGTAACGGTGTTGACCATGCCCGACGTCGTCGCGTTGCAGTATTCCTGCTTTTTCACGCCCGTGAGACGGAAATGGAAATAATCGGGCAGCATCAGCATCGATTTCGCTTTTGCCATACGCCCCGTTTTCTTGTCGTCCAAAAGCTGATAAACGGAATTGAACGTCGAAAACTGGATACCCGTCTTCGCGTACAACTCGGCAAACGGAACGGTTGCGTGCACCTCGGGAATCGTCGCGTCCGTTCTCGAATCGCGATAGCAATAGATCCCGCCGATCGCCTCGTCGTTTTCATCGAGTAGCGCGTAATCGACGCCCCACGTATCGATACCGACGGAATAAGGAATTTTGCCCAGTTCCTTCGCTTTCTTCAAACCGTTGAGGATCTCGCCGAACAGACGCTCGTGCGTCCACATCAGATGCTTTTCCCCGTCGTATGCGGTCAGCATTTCCGGACCGTTCTGGAAACGGTAAATTTCTTCGGTGATCATTTTGCCGTCTTCGAGATGCGCCAAAATGTGACGTCCCGACGACGCGCCGATATCGATTGCAAGATAATATCTCATGGTTTGTTTCTCCCTGTTTTTGTTTTTATATATTATTGAAGCTTTTAAAAGCTTATCAGTCGTTAAACGGTTCCCTTACCGCCGCTTTCACCGCGGCAATGGCAACCCTTTTCATTTCCTCATCCACGCCGTCGGGCGCATACGCGATCTCCTCCACGGAAAGCCCTGTCAGCGACTCCGCCACGCAAAGCCCTGCGATATACCGCCCCAAGCCGAACGAGAGATGACAATCGTCCCTGTTTAAAACGTCGCCCAAGACCTTTCTCGCGTTTTGGATCGCCGTACCCGTCGGGATCACCGCGAAAATATCCTTTCGGGGAAAGATCTTCGCCTTTACCGCCCCAACAATGCTTTCGTACATCGTCCGCTGGTCGTTGCCGTACTTTTTAAACCACTCGTGCGGCGAACCTTTCGGATACGCCCAAGTCATCTGCCAAGCGAATTTCGGTGTACCCTTCGCCAAACCCTTTACGTATGTAAGCAATTCGTCCAGAGTGTCGTACGTTTCCGCCAAACCGCTTTCGCCGCTGAATTGTTGAGTAAAAATGAAATCCCATTCCTCGGAAACGATTGCCTCGCGAAGGGTGTGCCCGAACGCCGTCGTCCATCTCCCGTCGTTATTCGTGCGGTATTCGTACACGGGCGCGTCCTCGCGCGCGTTTTGACAATGCCTGCTGAGCGGACACCCGCCGATATATAGATTGCCCAGCCTGATCTCTTCCACGCCAAGGCTCTTCAAAACGGGATATACGTATTCCATACAGTCGTCGGAAAAGCTGTTCCCGATTGCCAAGATCTTTACGCTTTTTTTCATCACGCACTCCCGTTTTTTCACTTTTATCGGAAAGAATACATACTTTCCCGATTTTTTATTTACTCTATTATAACACATAAATTTTATTTTGTCTATATATGTTCGAAAGATTGACAAAAAAACATTTTTGAGCTATAATATAAGCACAAACGAACACAAACGCGCAAAAATTCGTGCGTTTTTTTGCGCAAATAGGAGAAAAAAACAGGTTATGGCATTACCCGAAAGACAAAACGAGATACTTCGGATATTGAAAGAACAAAAAACGGCGATCGTCAGTGATCTCGCGAAGGAGCTTTACGTCAGCGAAGCGACCATTCGGCGCGACCTTGCGGAGATGAAAAATATGGGCTTGATCGAACGTAGCCACGGCGGCGCGATCTTGCCCGAAAACGCGGAAGAGGTCTCCATTTTCTTCCGTATGGAAAAGAATGCAAACGAAAAGGAACGCGCGGTGACGAAAGCGATCCCCCATCTGCCCGCTTTCCGCTCGGTATTTATCGACAGCTCGTCCACGGCCTTGGCTTTAGCGGAACGGATCGATCTGAATTTTAAAACAGTCGTAACCAACAGTTTACCTACCGCATCGCAATTAGCCAAAAAACCCAACGTCAATCTGATCCTACTCGGCGGCACGGTGCAATTTAACACCAACTCCGCAACGGGGAGCTGGACGGCGCGACAGCTGCAGGATTTTTCTTTCGATCTTATGATTTCCTCTTGCGCGGCGGTGCTCGGCGGCGCTTCGTACGAGCGGTCTTTGGACCAAAAAGAAATCAAACGCGCTGCGTTCGAGCGTTGCCAAAAACGCATTCTTTTGATCGACCACACAAAATTCGGCGCACACGGTACTTATCGGTTGGCGGCGCTTTCCGATTATGATCTTGTCGCCCTCGATTGCCCACCGCCCGAAGGTCTGAACGACGGTAGGATCTCGTTTATTTATTGAGAAAGTACCCTCACGTTGCGACTGAACCGAAAATAACACGCAACATCGACAAATGAAACGCCCCCAAAAAGTCAACCTGACTCTTGGAATTCTATCATAAAATGGATAAAACATTATTTATAGGGCTATGTCACAATATATGGTTGCTTTTGATAAATAGAAAAAGTACCGTCATATCCGTCTATTTGATCGTAAACCAATCTAAGCGAGCGTATCACCTTTTTATACCAGTATATATGATTGTATATAGACCTTGTTCGGCTTTCACTATTTGAAAACGTAAGGCGTTTTTCGCTTGCTTTATTTGAAAAAATGTATTATAATATCAAAAAGAAAACTTTTTGAGGCGGTTATGATACAAGATCTTCACGCGCATACCTATTATTCGTTCTGTTCGCAAGACAAGCCCGAAAAGGTCGTCGAAGCGGCGATCCGCGGCGGTGTGCAACAGCTGGGTATATGCGATCACAATTACGGCGTGGGCTGTGCCCGTACCGATTTTTGTTACGACAAAGGACCCCGTTTGGACGCCGATTACGGAAGGACCTTAGAACGTTATTATGATCATATCTCTTGTCTGAAAGAAAAATACCGCAACCGCATCAAGATTTTTGCGGGGATCGAGATCTGCACGCTGCTCAGCCGTGACAGCTACGCGCTGCCGACAAGCGCCGACGTGTCCTTCTTCGATTTTTGTCTGATCGAAAACCTCGATCATCCCAACTCTATCACAAACGGAGATATTTTTTCCTTCGCCAAACGTTGCGGTTGCCCGACGGGTATCGCGCACACCGATCTTTTCGCCTTTATACAAGCGCGAGGCGAGGATCCGCATCGGTTTTTCCGTCGTATGGCGGAACAGGGCATTTTTTGGGAAATCAACGTCAATTATGACAGCCTGCACAGCTTTAAAACACACGACTACGTAACCGAGTTTTTTAAAAATAAGACTCAACAGGAGATCGTACGCCGCTCGGGAGTTAAGCTTTCCGTCGGATTTGACGGACATATCGCCAAAGAATACAAGCCGCAAAAGGTACAAACGGCGTGTAAGCTCATCAAAGATATGGGGATACGTCTCGTCTTTGAAGGAAAATAACTACATACACATTATTTAAAGATACGGACGTCTTTCAAGGCGTCCGTATCTTTTATATAAAAAGGAGGGCGTATCTGCCCTCCTTGAAAAAGTCAAAACTCGTTCAACGCATACATGGTATGTCCGTTATGGTTACGCATTGATCTATTTTAACGATAATTCAACCCCACCAAGCGCGGCGCTATTGCCCGTGAACGTAAGCTTTATTCCGTCTGCGGAAGAATTACCGCTTGAAACCAGCACCGCCGGATTCGATTCAGATAAGGTTCCTTTCGTCTCAGCTCCAACTGTAACGGCAATCCCCGCATCTACTGTACACACTGCGTACAATTCGTACGCTACGTTATTCGTATTCTCAATCTTGATCGTAACGGTCAACGCCTCATCCGAAGTATTCGTATCATAAGCGGTCAAAGATACGTTCGCACCATTTAAAGACACCCATTCGCTACCATTACCATTCTTCACGGATACGATTACCGAACTTGTTGCCGCCTGAATTTTATTGTCACTATTTGTTTTAGAAGCATTAAAGCCCGCAGCCAGTGTCGAGCCGGCCAATGCTACAAAGCAAAGAAATATCGTTATAATGCAAAGGACGATCGCGTTTTTCATTCTTTTTATCTTCATTGCTTTATCCTCCTTAAATTTCTTTATTACCACGCCCTGCCTATTGCACGGCGGCACTTTCGTGTTTTCAAAGCTTACTCGAACAATCCGTTGCCCTGTACCGCGTGTACCGTCACGTCAACGACCGCTTGCTTTTCATCGTCTTCGGTGCTGATATATTCATTCCCCGCGCCCTCCGACATATGTACCGCAAGCGCAAAATAGCACCGTTCGCCCGCAGCAAGGGATATTTCCGTCGTTTCGTCTTCCGTACCGTACCCGAACGTTGCGTACTGCGATTCAAACAACATCGTTGCGTCAAGTCCGAGTCCCATTTTCAGATCCGCCCAATTTTCATAACCGATCCCATTCACTGCCTCCGCCCGATCGACCACTGCATAATGCAACACCGACATAAGATCGCCCGAAGCTTTCACCTCGACCTTGAATTTCATCCTCACGTTTCCCGTATTTTCTACGGCAAGATAAACGATCTCCGTTCGGCCGGGCTCCCAGTTGATCCCCTGACCGTTTTTCGAGAAAAGATCCCCGACGGTATCGGAAACGGAAACGTATCCGTCCGCGCCGTCAACCGCCTTTTCCTCATCATATCTTAAAAGCTCCGCCTGCAAAAGCCCCGCTTCGACACGTGTGTTTACAACGGAAACGCTGTCCGTAAACCAAGCAAACGTCGTGCCGATCAACAGGGTGAAACTCAACAGCATCGCCATGATACAGCCCAACAAAGAAAACCTTGTTTTACGTTCTTTCATGATCCGTTTTCTCCTTTTGTCAAATTTTTAAATGCGCGCCTGCGATCCTATCACCGTTTCGCGCCCTTCGACGGTATCCGCCGAATAACGTCAAGTGTTTGCGTTGTTATTCGTATTCCCTGTCGTTGCCGTTGCCTGCTTTGCTTCTACGCTTATGCTGAAAGTAACGCTCTTCCCCATATATTTAAGCGGCGCGTAATCGTCCATGTGTATCTTTAATGTGAACTCGTTTGTTGCGCCTGCGTTCACAGTGTTGTTCATCAACGTATTACTGCCGTTCGTCAGATACGTATATTCAGTCCCATCAACACAATATTGCAATGCGCCAATAAGACCGTTATTCTCATTATCAACGTCAATCACGATGTTGTATTGCATTTGAAGAGTACCTGTATTTTTAACGGCGAGAGCAACGATCTTACTATCGCCGGGCTTCCAATCCGTTAAACTGAAAACAGGACCGCCGCCAGCCACAGACGTATAGGTGTTGTCTTCGTTTTTCTTCAGAAGATCGACCTGCAACGTACCCGCTTGAATTTGATTGTTTTGGCTTTGTACCGTTTCCGAGAACCACGCGAACGTCGTGCCGCAAAGCATCGCTCCGCTAAGCAGCATAACAAAGAAACTGCAAATGAGCGAATTTTTTAAATCTTTGTTATTTTTTGCCATAGAGTTTTACCTCCTTGAATGCTGATTTTGCCTCGGAACTTAGGCAAAAAACGTCGTAAGTTCCCTTTTGTTCCCTTAAACGGCTCAGTGCTTACGGGAATAATTCGATTTCTTATGCGAAGGTTTTTTCTTGCCGCCCTGTTTCTGTTTGGACTGCTGTTGCTGAGGTTGCGTTTCCTGTCCGTCTTCCGCCGCATTGTCGCTTCCCGAAACCGTCGGCTTTTTCTTCTTTTTTGCCTGCTCCGTCTGCTGATTGGCTTTCGCTTCTTCCAGTTGCGCTTTCAACTGAAGCAATTCCGCCATCACTTTCTGCGTTTCTTGACGTTCTACCTCGACCTGCTCGCGCTCTGCCTGCACCTCCGCAAGTTGCTGCTTCTTATACTGACGGAATACCTTGATGGTATTGACGCCCTGCAACAGGATCAAAAGGAAGAACGGAAGAAAGATGCATACCACGTACCCGGCAGGCGTCTTCATGAACTGGAAAAACGTACCCAGTTTAGGGATCGCCATCTTATATTCACCGAGTATATAACCGTAAGTCACGGGGATCTTATCATCGTTTGCGCCGATACCGTTTTCATCCAGCTTGCCCGTGTCGTTCGTCGTACCGTAGGTGATGTACGCGCCTTGCGTCCTGCCCGTCGTCGAATCCTCCACTGTCGTGCGTTTACGGATCTTATGGGTGACCGTCTCTCCAAAATTGGCGCTGTCCGTCGAAATGAAAGAAATGATATCACCGGGCTGGAACTTCGAATAATCGTCCAGCTCTTTTACGATGACCAGATCGCCTGCCGCGAAGTCCGTCTTTTCCATCGAATCGGAAGTAACGATGAAAAATTTATACCCGAATACGTCACGGTCAGTCTTGTCAAAAGTCGTCACCGTGAAAATAGTAAAGATCATCGCTATGAGCGCGATCGCCAACATCATCCATGTAAACACGTCTTTGATGACGTTCAACACTTTAAACGCTTTTTCTTTTTTCGTCAGCTCGAGGGTCGGTTCTGCCCTTTCTGCGGTATTTTCCGCATCAACAAGCTCCTTTGCTTCTTTTTTTGCCATAATTTTTTCTATCCCAGTATTTCAATGCCGTAGCTTATAGGATCCAAACACGGTTTTTCCGCTGTTTTCCGAACATTGCGCCTTTTCCTATATCGCCAGTATATTGTCTAACAGGATATATTGTATCATATTTTTCGTAAGATTGCAAGTATTTCCGAAAAAAATATCGAAAAAATGAATAAAATTTTTAACAATAAAATTTTGTCACGTGTGTACGCGCGTAGAAAAAAACGTCGCTTTATCCTTTCGGTAACGACGTTTTTGTTTAAAAAAGAACAAAAAATGGAACATGAACGCAACCCTGCCCGCCTCTTTTTTCGTTTTACTTCAGTCGGTATCTTCATCCAACGCCTCCAGTAAAAAACTGACGGGACGAAATCCGTCGTTACAGGAGATCATTGCCGAACGTTTATTTTTCATCCAACCGTCGTAAATATTCTCGCCACCGTGCGCAAGCGTCATTACGAAAGCAGACATACTTTCCCAGGCACTGTCGCACATTCCTGCGGGCTTTTCCCAGCCGTTTGCGACAAATGTCTGCCCCTGCCGCATATCGCAGGCGTGTTCGATTGGGTTTTCATACGCAGAGATCAGATCGTCGTACCGCGCCGTTTTCATGACGGTTATCTTTACTTTTTTCATCTTTTCGCCCTCCCAATCCGGATAGATATATTTTATCACGATCTTTCTTCCTTGTCAACCGTTGACGCTGTTATTTTTCACTAAGTGCATATTTTTATACTTCATCTCATACCTGGTACCCGCAAAACATAAAAAACGAGCCCTTTCAAAGACCCGTTTTTTGTTTTAAATCTTCACCGCTTATTTTTCAATAACGAAAAATCCTGTTCTATTTGCAGGCAACGTAAAACCGAACGTCACTTTGTCATCTTTGAACTCCACGTCAACCACCGTGATCTCACCCGTGATCGAATCGTAAAACTTGACGCTTTGTCTTCCGCAACAAGCTCGAAATCATACGTCCTTTCATCGCCGTAGCCGTTTACCACGGTAAACACGATGTAATTGAGATTTGCGCGCTTACTCGGGACATTTTGTCCTGATCCCGCCTGACACCGCGCATAACGACGTGCACGAGACGGATTGTCGGATCGCCTGCGTGGAATTCACGCTTGACAAAAATATTTTCCCACCCTTCAACGACCAGCTTTCCTTTGCTGATACACACGGAAAAGTTGCAGGCTATCCGCCGGGATAGACAGGGACTTTCACGAACGTAAACAGGATTTTATAATCGCCATCAACAACCTACTGGAGAACGTCTTCCTAGAGATCAAGCGCGCGGTCACCGATCTTTCGAAAATGCCTACGGGATATAAGGATATGATCTTGCAGGCGCTCAATTATATTAATGAATATTTTCTCACCGAAATTTTCAAAAAAACAACTCACCGAAATCACCAATTATTCATACGATCGATTCAGACATATTTTTAAAAGCGTAATGGGAATTTCTCCAAAGCAATATATCATCAACAAACGGCTGGAACACTCGAAAACGTTGCTTGCAACGACAAGTCTTTCGATCACAGAGATCGCGTATCAATGCGGTTTTGCCAGCACGTCGCATTTTAACGCGTATTTAAGAAATCGACCAACCTTACCCCCGCGCAACACCGCAACCAGCTGTACGCAGAACTGATTTTTAGCCCCGAACAATCTATTTATAAAAATAAAAGCTAAACGAAAAAATCACATCTGCCTTTTCAGACAAATGTGATTTTTTTCAAAGAATGTCTTTTATGCTTTCAAGCGTTCCTTTTTTCGCGTCCGAAATGAAGCCTTTCGATCTCATCAGACGCCTTCCGTCGACATCACTTCATCGATCTCGACTGCGCCATTGACAAGCCTTACCGCAAATACTCTATTGTCGGAACTCTTCACCGTATACGTAGAAGTGCTTTCGTCGTACGAGCTTTCCACAGCCACAAGCGTTTCGTTGTAGAGTGCGATCAACGTCACACCTCTTTCCGCGGAAATATCTACGTAAAGCTTCCCGTCTTGCGTGTAAACCGTCGTCACGTCTTCCGCTTCCACCGTAGCAGACTTGTAGAAAGGAACGTTCTTCGTCGTTCCGCTTTCAATAGACGAATCCTCTTCTTCCACCAATTTCACCTTATAATATTTGGTTTCCGTGATCTTTCCGTCTTCCGTCTTCGTCCTTACGACGTAATAGATCGTGCCGTTTATAAGCAAGATCGTGTCCGCGGCAAGCATTTCTTCGCCACTCTTCAGCGTAACCGTATAGACCTGGCCGACCGAAATCGAAGTCATTTCCGTTGCAACCACTCTCTCTACCTGAACGGCATATCCGTTTTCCGTTTCCAACGTCTGCTGACGAGCCAACGCCACCACGCTGTAACCATACATGCCGAACGCGCTGTGATATCTGAGCCCGAAATACAGGCTGTACGTATATCCGTCCTCCGCCGTGAAACGAGCCATGTAAACGCCGTTGCTGTATCCATAGGCAGCCTCCTCGAATCCGATGATATTTCCGTCTGCATCCGTCAGCCCGGAAGCTTTCTTAAATTGCCCCTCTACGTAATACTTAGTCATCTCACCCACTTCATCGTATTCCCCGCGGATCGTGATCATACCGTAATTATTTTCAAGCGCCGATCCGAAGAAGATCGCATTGAAATAATACGCGTTCAAATAGGTATACGAATACAAGGGGCGCACGTAATGAAGTTTGACAACCTCATACGTGTTATTGCTGGAACCATCACTGTTGGTTCCTTTATACGACACGTTGATGTAGAAACGGTAATAACCCAGGCTTATATACATTTCTGCTTCGTTCGCTTCGTTAAGCGTGCGAACCACGTAACAGTCGTAATTTTTACCGTTTAGAAGCACTGTAGCGACAACCGTAAATTGGTCGCCGGTACCGGGCTGGAAGCTGAGACCTTCTAAGGCATACTTATTCTGGTGCGAATTGGAAACCTGTACCGGGTATTTATTTTTCGTAGCGGCATCGCGGCTAAAGCCGATCGCAAAACCGTCGTTTGCGTAATACGTTTTACCTTCATAAGTCTTTACGTTGGTAAACGAACCGAAGGTATCGTCTTCCACGAAACCGTACGCATTTGCCGCCTCGCCTTCTTTTGCATAACGATAAAGTAATACATTCCCGTTCTCTACGTTATAATAATAACGGGTACTGCCAAAATATGCATAGCCATATTCGGAGAACAAAAGAGATTCCAAAGCCTCGGTATAATACCCTCTCGCCGTAAATTTCACAGGCGTTGCCGTACCTTTTTCGATATCATATTCGTAAATACAAGCGTCGGTCAGTGCATCGTTCACGTAATAGAGGAACTTATCCGTAACAAGCGTATACGAACCTTCTTCCCGGAAGCCTTCTTGATCATATTTAACCGCATTGCCGATATCGTCGAGAATGAGCACGGACCAATCTTTTTCGCTCACGTAAACTCGGACCACTTCCTCGTGAATGATGCTGAACGTAGCGTACTCGTTGCCGTTTGCATTGATTGAATCCAGTTTACCATAGATAGTAAACGTTTCGTTTCCGACTTTATATACGACTGTAAACACGTCGCCGTTGACTGTGTACGTACCGTTTTCGTCTAGATACTCGCGCACATACTCTTCCGCACCTTCGGGCAACGTCAACTCATAGATACTCGCCTTGTCATAACCGTCAAGCTCGATATAATATTCCTGATACTGGTTATCGACCAAAAGATACGTGCCGTACTCTTGGCTACGCACCGTGAACGCGTTTCCCTTAACGTCAAAGTAGAAATATTTTTCCGGTTCTTCAATATATAACACAATGAAGTTTTTAGCCGATACTTTATAGCGTCCAGTATAAACGTCACCCTGCGCATTGATATATGTCGCCATGTATCCAAATCCGTCAAGACTGAGCATACCGAACCCGGATTCGTACGTGCCGTTGTACGTATCGCTGTATCTTGCGATATACGAATAGTTTCCCGAAGTGATGATAATATATTCGAACTTCAATTCGCTTGATTCAAACAGAAAAATTTCCGCGCCCTCGTCAGTTTTCTTATTAAGATTTTTTACCGTGCCGACATATTCGGTCTTTTTAGCCTCCTCCTCGTTTTCCGAAGACGTCGTGATAACGTACGTTGCATTGCCTTTTCCGTCAAATACAACCGTTTCGTTTGTTTTCACGGTGTTGTCTTCATTGAGCACCCTTGCCGTGTAAGGACTGTACTGCAACAAAACGAACGTCCCGTCTTCGTAAAGTTCGACGTAATAGTAGGAACTGCCGTTTATAAGCGTCGTGATCCCGTCTTTCGTCGAATGTGCGCCGACAAAAGATAATTTTTCACCTGTCAGAAACGCAAAACCGCCCACTAGCTGCAATTTTTCGCCATTTGCCGAGGTGTAATTTTTTACGTATTCCGTAGTAGTGCCGTCCTCCATCGTCGAAGACCGCCAATACGTCACACTGTAATTCGTTGCATCACTGTTTACGCAAAACACAAACGATTTCAAAAGCGACAGATCGAAAGGCTCGGTCACAAGTTCTGAACCGTCAAATCTTTCCGTGACCGTATATATATAGTAACCGTCGTTGTTTTCCACGTACGAACCGACGGCGATCTTTACGTATTCGCCCGATTCATCCTTATGTCCGTAGAGAGTTGCCTTGCCTGTTTCGGTATCATTGAGCACCAGCATAGGCGACCTATACACCAAGCCGTCCGCAACGTAGCGGTATTCCGCATATCCAGCAGGCTTCGCTTCGATCGTATACGTCGTTACCTGTTCGGTCTCCTCCGTCTTTTCGCCGCTGCCGTCGATCACGGGAACATCCTCTTTATGCGACGTGACAAGGAAAATATATTCCTCGTTTCCTACATATACCGTCACAATGGTGTTGCCGAGGTTTGAATCTGCCGTCGTATAGTAGCCAATCTTTTCTTTATCGCCGACCGTATAAACAGCCTCGCCGCCGCCATCCAGCTTTAATGTATCGCCGGAATCAAGCGTGAATTCCCGATCCAACCATTCCGTGTACAGCATATACCCCTTTCTGCCATTCACGTCCACGACGCGCGCCGTACCAAACACGGTCCCGCTCGACGTTGTCAGCGTCAGAAGCCCATCCTCCAACGTATAATAATAGGTCTCCGTTGTCGTACCGTTATTATAACTTGCAACACCGAAACCATCCAACGTGATGTCATATACGTAATAATATACGACGGAACCGTCCCTCACCGCAAAACGAACGAGCTGCCCCATATTCACTTCCTCTTCGTTTCGGATTCTGAATACGGGCCACTTAACGTCGTCTAACTCGACCGTGCTTGTCATAAATGTCAATTTCTGCCCCGCCAGCTCGCCTTCCGTAAACGTCGCTACGTAGCAATTATTTTCAAAATCCCGTGTGAACGTACCCGTCGAATGGGAAATTTTCCCGTCTTCGTCCTGAACCGAATAGGTAAGACCGTTATATTCGTCGAAAATGATCTTCGTGTTTTTAACAAGTCCTTCGCCCTGTATGTGCAAAGTATTCGTACGCGTTTCATTAATATACGAGAATGTACCATTTTCGTATATTCTGCCCTCCGCCTTTATCTTACCGTTCTCGTCCTCGAAGATAAAATCGTTATATTTTGCATTGTATTCCCCTTTAAAGAATACGTTGCCGCGCGCAAGATAAGCAACGTTCTCTTCGCCGAGAAGATAGATATAATCGTTTCCGCCGAACATATCTGTGTAGCCTTTCGCCCACACCGCATACAGCGTCGTATTTCTTTCGGGAATAAACGTATCGGCAGAACGGACTTCTCCGTCGTTATTATACAACACGGTGTCCACATAATAAGCTTTATACGTCGCTTCGCCGCTGGCGCTCGTCGCCCATCCTAAAAGGCAATAGCCTTCGTATGCGTAATCGGAAGGCACCTGCACCTCCGTACCATAGAGCACGGAAACAGTCTCCGCAGCTCCCGTATCCCCGTCGCCGGGATAATTGGAATTAAAACGGACCGTATAGCTTTCTCTGTCGAAATAATGTCTGAAAACGTTTTCTTCCGCATTTTCGGACAGCGCGGATTTTTCCGAAACCGTCGGTGCCGAGCCGCCGCTCAAGATCACTTCTTTGAATCCGGTCAGTTTCTGTTCGGAGGTAAAAGCCGTTCCTACGTATCCGTAACCTACCACGTCCTCCGCTCTTTCATATCCGTCCAACGCAATGTTCTGCAACCAGATCTCAATGGTGTAGCCCACCTTATATTTTGCGGTCAGGGTAAGTCCTGCCTCCGGCATCTTTTTGCTCTGCGTCAGCTCTGCAGTGCCGTCAAACCAACCGCCGAACGTCAATCCGGTCTTTGTCGGAACGTAATTCTGCATAAAGTTGTAGACGTTTTCACCCGCTTTAAGATACAACGCCGTTTCGGACAGTGAGCCGCCGTCCAGCTCTAACGTAATCACGCAAAGCTTTGTCCATTTTGCGTAATACGTCACGTTACCTTCCGCAACGACCGACGTAACCGGTTCACCACTGAAATTTTCGGAGGTGTACCACCCTTCAAAAGCGTAACCTTCTCTTTCGGGAACGGGCAACGTATACGTATCCCCTTTTCCCACTTCGACGTTTTCGATCGCCGTCCCTCCGTTGGTATTGAAGGAATATTCGATTTTTTCATCTTCTTTACAAGCACTGAGTCCTGCCAGCGACAACGCGCTTAAAACTGTTAAGCCCATTGTCAATAGAATTCTTTTGAATTTTTTCATCCTCGATTCTCCATCTATAAATTTGCAGTTTCATAAAGTCACTGCTTCAAATCTGATTTTTGCGTTTATGCGCCCTCTCCCGTTGTTTTTTCCGTTTTTTCCACGGGCTTTTCTTCCACAACAACAAGCCATTTCACGTAAATGATCTTATCTCTATAAATTTCTTTTGTAAAATCAAACGGTATCGTCATCGCCGCGTCTTTATTGAAGCCTTCTATCGTCGCATTTTCTTGAGGCGGCGCGAGATCGTCGGGCTCCTCGTAAGTTTCACCGTATCCAATGGTCATTTCCGTCGGATCGCAATCGAATCCGCCGTAAACGAACGTGAGTTTGGGAAGATAAGGTCTCCATACCGGATACAACGTCGTTCCCACGGGAACGTTGACGATCTCTTTGATTTGGTATACAAGCTCTCCGTCCGGCTCGGTCGCCCAACCGCTTGCGCGATAACCTTCCTTTTCGGGCGCGTTGACAACGTTCTGTTGCGCGAATTTCGTATTGAAATTCGTAACGGTCCCCTCTGTCACGGGTATGGATACCACGTACGCTTTGTTCTCCGACAGCGTACAGCCCCAAACCACGGGACGGTAGGAAGAATTCCAACGGTCGCTCCAACGCACTTCGCCCTCGGAAACCGCGTCCGTATATACGGTCATATTTTTACATCCGTAAAACGCATGATCGGCGATCAGCCCCACGTCGCTGCTCAAAACGAGCGATTTAAGCGAAGCGCAACCCTTAAACGCATATTTTCCAACGTTGACGTTTGCAGGCAGGGAAAGCGACGAAAGGTTTTCCAATCCGTAAAAAGCATAGTCGCCGATCGTTTCGATGCCTTCGACAAGTTCAAGGCTTTCCACAGAAACGCACTTGTAGAACGCATTTCTTTCCAACGTCTTTACTGTCGCGGGAACGGAAATGGCCTCCAACGACTTGCAACCGTAAAAAGCGTATTCACCAACCCTTTCCACCCCTTCGCCGAGATCGAGCGTACGCAGATCTTCACATTTATAAAACGCTTTATTCCCGATCATTTGCAGCGTGTCCGGAAAAGCGAGCGCGCCGATAGACGAACACTTGTAGAACGCGTAATCGTCTACGCTTATCAAGACTTCACCGAGATCCACCTCTAAAATGTTCAAACAACCGTAAAACGCATACGGCCCAATCTTTTCCACTTGGCTTCTTGCAAGATCAACCGAGTTCAACCATTCGCACTTGTAGAAAGCCGAGCGCCCAATCTCTTTCAACCTTGCGGGCATGCTCACGCTGAATAAGCTGGTACATTTATAGAACGTATAATCCTCGATCTTTTTTAAATTTCTGCTCAGGCTTACCGAAGTGAGATTAGAACATTCGTAAAACGCCGCACGTCCGATATAATCCACACTTGACAACCCACTGATCGATTGCAACGTACCGCACTGATAAAAAGCGTAGTCCGCGACGCCGATCGTATCTTCTTTCAGCGTAACCGCGCCGGGACTACCGCTGAACCCGACAACCCAATTTCCGGCGTAAATGATCCCCGAATTATCGGACTTTCTCCAAAGACTGGTATTTTTAAACGCAAACGTACCGATCCTCTCTACACTGTCGGGAATAATCGACCCTCCGAGGCTGCTATTGTCGAGCTGCGTACAGTTGTAAAACGCGTAATTATCGATCGTTTTCAGACCTTCACCCAAAATGATGGTCTTTAACACCTTACATTCGGAAAAAGCGTATTTACCGATCAACTCGACCTTGTTGCTGTCCAACTTCCAAAGCTCCGGACATTCGTAAAAGGCATAATCGCCTATCGACTTTACCGTTTCCGGCAACACCACCGATTTCAGATGCGCGGCTGAATAAAACACATCGTCTGCGATCCCTATCGTTCCTTCTTTGAGCGTATCGACGGTCAATTCCGTCAACGTCTCCTTTACGTTTGCGCTACAAGCAATCAACCAGTTATCCGCGTAAATAAAGTCCGCTTCGGCTTCCATAGCTTCGTTAAATAGCTTCGTAGAATTAAACGAAAACGCACTTATATGTGTCACACTATCGGGAATGGATACCTCCGCCAGATTTTCACAAAGATAAAACGACGCGTATCCGAATTCGACCAAGCCTTCCGGAAATACAACGCTCGTCAACGACCGATCTTCCGCGAAAGCCCGTTGTCCGATAGAACGCAACCTGCTATCTTCTGCAAACGTTACGGTTTTCAGATTCGCACATTGATTGAATGCATATTCCGCGATCGTTTCCAATCCGCTTCCGAAGACTACGGAGGTCAATCCCGACGCCCTGAACGCATTCGTGCCGATCTCAACGACCGCATCGGGAATATCAATGGTTTCCAACGCGGCGCACTCGTTAAACGCGCCCTGACCGATCCCGGTAATATTTTCATGCAATTCCACCGTTTCCAGTGAATCGCAATAAGCAAACACAAAATCACTGATCTGCGTAACGCTTTCGGGAATACTGATCGACGTCAATGCTCCGCAGTCCTGAAACGCAGAGACGCCGATAGACGTTACCGAATCGGGAATCGTCACGGATCTCAGATTTTTACAGTTTAAAAACGCGCCATCCTCCAACGTACGCACGTTGTTTCCGATCACGATCTCTTCCAAGTCCCAACATTTCCGAAACGCATTTTCCGCGATGCTCGTAACGGGCTTTCCGCGGTAAACGTCTTCGAGCACGACCCGTCCCGACGCACTGCCCTTGCTTGCGATCTGGTATTCGGTATTGTTTATCAGCTTGTAAAGACAACCCGTTTCATATGCTCTGTAAAAATAATAGGTTTCCGACCAATCGGATTCGACGCCGTCCTGACCGCCAATTGCTTTAATGCTGATCTCATAATCGCCTATTTCAAGCCCGGCTAAGGATATCGATTCTCTTCTCAACGTGCTTTCTTCAATTTTACCTGTGGCAACATTTTTGATCCGCACGATATAACTGCGTGCATTTTCAACGTCAGACCAGGTCAATCTGTTCTCTTCGTCCACACTGAAATCGGTAGGCGCGATAAGATCGTCCGCTCCGACGGCGTCGACAATCAGCCATACGCCCGCGGTCACCCCTGCCACAGCAACGATAGAACCCGCTATTATGCCCGCTATAGTAAATTTATTCAACTTTTTTTCCTTGAATTTTTTCAGCCCTTTATTTTTTAGCTTCTTCATACAATCTCCTTGAATATTTGGAACGTATGCTGACAAATATTAGTAATTGCAAGGCTTAAAGCTTTAACTTTCCCACCACCTGTATAGCAGGTGGTTTTCGCAGTCTGTGGATAACCATCCGCAGACTGTTTTGCTTTGCAAAATGGGATCAAAAAGCAAAGCCGTCGATTTCCCGACGACTTTTTCTCATTTTTACTGTTCCCATGGAAGATTTTTAAAATACCGCTTTTGCAATTGTTGAAAGTGTCTTTTCGACTGCAAGTGCAATTGTTTTGTCTTCTCCATTTATAATTTGTAACATCTCCAACGTCGATTTCTCCGAAAAGTTTTCCGAACGACGATTGTTGTGTTCAGTTAAACGTTGACTCATAATAATTTCTCCCGAATTGTATCTTCTATTGCAAACATCTTCGTTTCACCTACTTTCATCTCAAAACAAATTTGTTTTACTTTTTCGCCATACCCAAACGCAAAAAAATCTTTGCATTAGGCACAGATTCTACTAAAACTTTTGTATCTTCTTCCAACTGCTCAATAGCGTGACTATTTAGCCAAGGCAAATCACAGATCAAGAAAAATACTTCTATCCCCGCCTCCCCTAATTGACGTAAATATTCCCAGTCTCTTGTAAATGCATGAGGGGTAAATGCCATAGGTGTTAAGGATTTTCCATTAACCCAATCACCATACCGCCATTTTTAAATTGAATAGATGCTTTCATTGTTCGCTATTCCTTTTTTAATTATGCGCTTTATGTTTCAAATTGCCCAAACCCTTTCCCAGCGAACATACGGTTTATCGTTCTCATCGAAATATACGCGAAGCCAAACGTAAGTTGCCACGCCCGTATTCTCTTCTGTAAGCCCTGACATATCAACGGGTTGCGGATTGGGCCCAAATGCCTTATAAAACACATCACACATATCGGGAAGGTCTTCCGTCAAATCGTTCAGCCAACGGTCGCCTAATGCGATATATAAATCCTTTTCCGTGGGATGTTGAAATACACTCGAAAACTGCGCATGAAAAGAATTATCATTTTTATCGTTCACGCAAGCCTTTCCCATATTTATCCACTCCCCGTGAATATCCGTAATATCTGCCACTTCCGTCGGATTCGGAAAATACCCCGTCGTCCCAGAAGTAAACATATACAGCCGTCCGTTTCGCTCAAAAACAGCAGGAGCTTCTCGAACAAACGGCGGACAGGGCGCGTAAAAATGCGTACTGTATATTTCCGTCACGTCGGTATAATCCACCGAAAGTTCTCTCACTACCAACTCCGAATGCGGATTCTCATAAAGTATGTACGCTACCCCTTTATATACAAACATATCAAAGTCACCCGCATGATGAGGTGTAGGATCTATTTCTTTTAAGAACCGCATGTTTTTCAAAGATTTTCCCACGCAAACTGAAAATTTACACGTTAAAAAATCCCCGTCGCGCGCAGTCTTTGCCCACAATACGTAGTTTCCCGTTTTTTCATTAAAAAGAATATGCGGTCTATCCATAATATGCTTTGGGTGAAAGGGATTATCTGGATCATCGCTTTCTTGCACACAAAACCCTTCATCCGTCCAATTATATAAATCCGCCGACGAATACAGTTTTACTCCGTGATGCCAATACGGACACCGCTCCCCCATTGAATAACCGTAAACGCCTTCTTTATTTTCTCCGTACCACCAATATTTACCTTCCGCAAATAAAATGGAGCCGCCGTGCGCATGAATCCATTTTCCATCTGTATCCAACCAAATTTTCCCAGGTCTAAAACAACTATGCATATTCTTTTCCTCTCTTAAAATCTACGGCGGTGAATCATCACCGCCGTGATTTTTTCTTAGTCCTCTTTCTTCTTTTTTAATGCAGCAGCTACTACCGCTGCACCAACAAGAGAAGCCGTCAAACCGCTACCAACTACACTGCCGCAGCCACTATTATCTGCCGAATTTCCACCTTCATTCGATGAATTATCGTCCGTCGGGTTTTGATTCGACGAATCGGTTTCAATCAATTTTAAGCCATTTTTAGCCGTCTGCAAATCGTTCATGGCAAGATCGCCGAGCGTAGCAGTCACATTTTCCATCGCAAGCACGCTTTCCGCCTGCTCGATTGCCGCCGTCAGTTTTGCATAGCTTTCCGGCGTATACAAAGTACTATCAAGTGCCTTTGCCTCTACAACCGCCGCAGACAAAGCTGTCTTATCATATAAAGCAACAAGCTTGGAAATAGCCGTTTGCAGATTTTTCACCGCTTCATTGATTTCCGCTTGGGTTGCAAGATTGCTGTCCGCAACATCAAGCGCTGCTTGCAAATATCGTTCGTAATTTGCAAACGAAGTCGCCGTATATTTCTCCGCTTCGTACGTACACGTTTCTAACAAAGCGTTTAACGCACTCTTGTCCTGATTGATATTTACAAGCGCTTCAAGAGCGTCGTGAAGCTGGAAGGACGCTACGTTAATAGAATTTTGCACCGTAAATGGATCGTTCATAATTTCGATTGCTGTTTGCAACTTTTGTTCCACTTCTTTCCAACTTTCTTCGGTAAAGTCGTAGGGATCGAGCGAAGAAGCAATATCAATGTATTCCTGCAACGCCGAACCGTCAAAGCCCGCCGACACCCAAACTTTTGCAGTCGCTTGTAACCGCAACGCATTGCTAACGCCCGTTAAACCGCTAACGTCCAACTGCGCCGTAAAAGTGTTCCAACCAGCTTCCAAACGGTTGTAATTGTCGCAAATCCATTCAACTACTGGTACGGACACTGTTTGTTTCCCAACCGTAACGAACGAAACTTCTGTGGGAAGCGTCGCCAACGCCACGTCTTTGCTATCCAATACTTTTACTGCCGTTTGCACTGCTGCACTTTGTTCGTATAATGCGTCTTCAAAATAAATCCCGTCGATATTGTTCGTTTCGTCAAGCTCCATCACCCAAAGGTTGGATACGGTGATACCGATCGAACCTGCGTGTACTGCAATATACCCTGCCTCCATATCCGCTCTTTCATGTCGGGTTGCAAAAGCAGGCATACCGTTAATATCAATCGTGAGTAAGTCGCCAATGCTGGTTACACGGAAAGTAAATTCATCAGGCGTAAAGTTTGCCGCTTTGATGTTAGTTCCGCCAAATTCGCTGGGGCCGCCATTTACGCCGTCATAGGCGCCAACTCTACCGCCGTTTTCAACGAAAACGACATAACCGTTGCTCCCGTTTAAGACGCTGTTTTCCGTCGTTTTGTAGAGTTGGAACCCAACA
>JBGVRF010000160.1:0-6829 GCA_045128175.1 Candidatus Scatosoma sp. | reverse complement strand
GCCACGATGCTTTGTAGAAATCCCATTCATCGGTTGCCGTTTGATTAAACCACCCGTCGCCCAAAATGACCTTAATTTCGTTTTTACCTTCTTTGAGCGCGTCCGTAATCTCGTAATTTGCATATAAAACGCTTTCATCGTAGTTGGTAAACGGGCAATTTAACACGTCATCAGACACCTTCTTTCCGTTCACTTCCAAAACGAACAAGCCAAGCCCCGCCACGTGCACGAACGTCTTTTCGATTTTTTCCACAAAAAACTCTTTCCAAAGGTAAGTTGCGGGATTTCCATGGAAGTTTTGCTTGTCAATGGGCAAAGCCCCTGCTCCGATCCACTTGCATTGTTCAGGAAACCCTTTTGTAAGTGCCGTGCGGAAACTTATCTCTGCGCACTCTTGCATCGCTTCGCCAAAACAAGTCAACGTGCATTGATACGTCGTCAAATCACTCAACGTTCCTTTATATTCGTAAAAGCATACGGAAGAAGACACAAACTCTTCGCAAATTTTTTCTTTCCCATTCGTAATGCACACGGAAAACCCTGTGATATTGAAATTAGTTTTCCAAGTCAAACAAACAGTGCGGTCAACGTTTACAGGGGATTTTTGTCCATTGCAAGTAACATTAAATATCATAAAAAACCTCTCACAGCTTCATTATACAATAAAGTTGGCAAACTGCCAACTTTATTGCGATGATTATGAATTTTTATCGAAAATTTCCAAAACTTTATACAGCATTCTCATTACGTGGAATGCACCCTTATAGGTATGACCTTTGCAAGGCGGCTGCGTGGGCTTGCCGTCTCTTCTCAAATAACCAAACCATTCGCCGTATTGCGGATCGGAGAAGTGCTTAAACGCATAATCAGTGATTTTTTCAAACCACGCCTTATACTGCGCTTCGCCCGTAATGGAATACAGATATAAGGACGCAATGATCGCCTCGTTGTGCGGCCACCAAAGCTTCATATCGTGTTCGTACGCTTCTACGGGATTATTTTCCACGTCCTTGAAATAAAGGATCCCGCCGTATTCTTCATCCCAGCCGCGCTGAATGGAGATATCGAAGATATGTTTTGCAAAATCAATCAGGTCGTTATCCCCTCTTTCCAACCCTTCCTCCAGCAAAAACCAGCTTGCCTCGATGCAATGACCGGGGTTGACTACCCTACCTTCCGACGCAGCGGAAAAATACGCCCCGTCTACGGTAACACATTCCAGCATCGCGCCAAGTTCGGGTTTATAGAAAGCCTTGATATCGTTTATCAAGCCCGTTATGATATCCGTATATTTAGCGTAATTCGTCGAATCAGCCTTACGCATAACGAAGGAAACGTTCAGCAAGATCATGGGCTGAGAAAGTCCTTTTAAGCTTCTTGTAGACGCGATCGTTTTCGGCGTGATCTTATAGGGGTCCTTCGAAGGATCTTTGTACATAGCGTACACGAAATCGTAATATTTTACAGCTTCGTTCAACTTTTCCAAATCACCCGTAGCCATATAGTACTCTGCGTTCGCTATGATATAGAACGTCTCGCTGAACCAGTATCTTCTCTTACGAAGCGGTTTTCCGTCTTCCGTAACGGTAAAATACATTCTACCGTCCTGTGGGTCGATACAATTTTCCTTTTCAAATGCAAGACAACTCTTTGCGAACCGAAGATACGCTTCATTACCCCCAAATTGATTGCACAAATGAGAGAAGGTGTATGCCGTTCTGCCCTGCATCCATACGCTCTTATCCGTAGAATAAACCCTACCCGTTCTATCCAAACAGTTTTTAACGCCGCCAAAACGGATATCTAAACCGTTATTCAGCCAAAAAGGAACGCAGGAATTAAAAAGTTCATCTTTAAAAAGTCCGTAATATTTTTCTTTTAATCCTTTCATAAAAACCTCTTATCTCTCAGACAAAACAACGAAGCTGTTCGCCAAAACCTTAATATTAATAGCCCCGTTTTCTCTTTTTACCGTTTCACTCGACGCAACAGGCGCACAAACGCCGTTACATTTGGATTCTCTTACCTCGTAGACGTTCATAGAACTCGGCTTGCCCTCGTTTACATTCACCATGGAAAGCTTTTTCGACGAATCGGACGTGTTGCAAATCATATACGTCCATTTCCCGTCGGGAAGCTTAAAGCCGACTGCCACCAGATCGTCATCTCCCGTTACGTCCTTGGTAATGGGATAAATCTCGCTTCCGATATCCGTATATTTGGTGATCAACGACCACGTATAATACTGCGGACGAGCAACCCAATCGCTGTTTCTGAATTTCCAAAGTCCCAAATTCATCATGAAGCCGCCGTAATTCATATCGCAAATTTCCCAGTACTTCATACTCGCACAGTTTTGATTTGCCAAATTGATCATATACCGCGCAAGGAACAATGCTCTTTCATACGTATCGATATCCGTTTGGTTTGCGGCGTCTATTACGTTTTTACTGCCGAACTCCGCCAAGGAATAAGTCTTGCCCGTATAGGAAACGAGATTGTCGAGCGCCGCGCCGTAATCGGACAAGGTGGAATTGCTATCCTTATCGTCGTAGGAATAGGACGAGATCGTATATTTATCGAAATATTCATCCAGATCGTTGATATACGAGTTCAGTCCCATGACCGTTTGAAGGGCGACCGCAGGACCGGAAAACTGTATCTTATCCCGCAAGTTTTCATCCTTCAACTTTTGATCGACCTTTCCCACCAGCTGTACGTATTCGCCGTAATCCACCCTACCGTCCGCGCATACGTAGGACAGGTTGGGCTCGGGATAGATACTGAATTCGGTCAGACAGGTATATTTTTTCGTTTCGAATAAGTAATTCAAAAGCGCGTAAACGTTTTCGGCGAATTCTTCCAGCCCCGCAAAAGCGTTGCCTTTTTCATCCACGAGCTTGGGTGAGGTGATCCAATTTTTCGTAAACGGCGCACCGAGCCACGAGCCTCTGATCAAGCCGTCTTGCGATTCGTACGTGGCGCAACAGCCGTAAAAACTGAGATCTACCGTTATACCGTTCTCCTGACAAAAATCTAAAAGCCGATAAAGCTGTTGCATCTCGATGGAATCCATATCCACGTTGGAGCTGTTGTAGTTGAAGCTCGTAGGATCGTTATCGTCGTTGCCCCTTTCAAACCATTCGGGGAACACCTGCGTTCTTATGGTCTGGATATTCATATCCACGATACGCTTGTAAAACTCCTCCAGCTCGTCATCCGTCATGGCGTTATACGCCTTATAAATATGCGTGTCTATCTGCGCGCCGTAGCCTTCCGTCTTTACCCCACTCGTTTCGCCTATGGTAAGCTGGGTATAGCCTTCGGGAATGATAAGAGTTTCTTCCTTTTTCTCATCGCAACCTGCGGCAAACACCGTTGTCAGCATAAAGCACATAGCCAACGCACCTGCCTTTATAAATCCTTTTTTCATAAAATACCTCCGTAATCAATAGGGACCGCTCTCATTATAGGGAAAAGCGACCTTTTTAGATTATTTATTGGAAATTACAGTGACGCTGTTCGCTCTCAGCGTGATATGCAAACTACCGTCCTTCATTTCTACCGTTTTCGACGAAGTGATCGTACGGTTTGTGTTCGGAACGGTTGCGCCCGAAAGCTCATAAACGTTCATTACTTTTTGCGCCGAACTGTACAAGCTGGTGATCGCAATCTTTTTGGTCGTCGTGCCGCTATTTGCGATTAAATACGTCCATGCCCCATTCGGGAGTTTGTATGCTACCATACATACGTTTTCGTCACCGGAAACGACAGGGAAAATTTGACTGCCAAATTCCGTGTATTTGGTGATGAGCGACCAGCTGTAAAATTGTGGTCTTGCAACTGCGTTATAGGTGTCGCCGATTTCTTTCCACAGCCCTAAACGCATGATATATCCGCCGTAGTTGACGTCGTTCAACACCCAATATTTGATGTTCGTACAGCCCGCGTTGGCGTAATTGATGACCATTCTCGCCAGAAACACCGCTCTATTGTACGTGTCGATGTCTTCTTGGTTTGCCGCGTCGATAAACCGATTTGTACCGCTTTCGCAAACGCCCCACGTATAACCAAGGTTTTTACATGCTTGCACGTTGTTGTATGCGTACTCGTACATTTCCTTATTCGTACTTTGATCGTTAAATTTATATACCGACGAAGTGTTTGCCGTACAAATATCTTTCAGCCCGTTGATATATCCTTTATACTTTTCAAGATCGTTTGCGCAGTCCCCAGGTCCAGCCATGGTTACCTTATCCCACAACTTTTCCTTGATCAGCTTATCTTTTACAACCTTGCAGAACTTGATGTATTCCGCATCGTTGCTGACGCCGTTTTTATCCAAAAAGGCGAGATTGGGTTCGGGGAAAAGACTGAATACGTAAATGCAAGTATACCCTTTTTCATTGATCAAATGATCCAGACAAGCGTAAACGGATTCGGCGTATTCCTCGTAACCGTTGAAAGGGTTGCCCTGTTCGTCCTCGAGTTTGGGCGCGGTGATCCAGTTGTTTTGGTAGGAATTTGCCAGCCAAGAGCCTTTCACCAAGCCGTCCTGCGATTCGAATATCCTGTTGCATCCGTAAAAGCTGAGATCGACCTTGATATCCCGTTCCTGACAAATGTCTAAAAGACGGTACATCTGCTGCATCTCGATGGAATCGAAATCGACGTTCGCGCTGTTTTTGTCAAACGCGTCGCAGTCGCCGTTGTCGTTCGCACGTTCATACCATTCGGGGAAAATTTGCGTACGGATACTTTGCAATTCCATATCGTCGATACGGGCAAGCCATTCCGCCATATCTGCATCCGTATAGAAATTGTTGTAACATTCTTTGAAAATGTGCGTATCTACTTGACAACCATACCCTTCGGTAGTAAATCCGCTCGGCCCAGTGACGCGCAACGGCAAATATCCGTCGCGCACCACGGGCGTGATATCCAAAACAACTTCCTCTTCGGGAATAGACGTGCTGATGGAAGAGCCTCCTCCGCCACACCCCACAGACAAGCTAAGCGCAAGCGCCAAAGATATTGTCCCAAGGGCTTTTTTATTCATTATTTTTTCTCCTGTTATAAACGAATGCTGCACTTGCAACCATCACCAAGGAAACAATTCCCATGCCCGCGATAGAGCTACCGCAACCTCCCGATTGCGTTTCGTCGCCTGCTACGCTATTCGTACTCGAATTTTGCGAAGGCGCTTCCCCGACAACGCGAATCGTTAAGTAATTAACCGCACTGTTATCTTCCGAAATCGTCGCCTTAAAGTCAATGTCATACGAACCGTTCGTCGTAGGCGTCCAAGCCCAGAAACCGTTTACGATTTCACCGATCGGCTCTCCGTTACAGGTGATCTCGTAGTTTACGGAATCCGTACCTTGATAATCAAACAGATCGCTGAGCTGGATCTCGATAGGATCGCCCGCGTCATAGGACGCCGCTACCGCATATTCCTTATTTGTGATCTTGAACACGGGTGCCGTGCACTGTTCTACGACCGCACCGTTGGGATCCTCGTCGTAGGAAACAAGTTTCGCCTTTTTGATATTGACGAAATTGTTCATCTTGCTGGGGCTGTATCCACCCGGCCAGTCGGAATTCGCATACATACCGATACCGCCGGAAAGCTCGGAATAGTTCACCTCGTATTCTCTCTTGGTATCCACGTCGTAATAGTAATCGTCGTCGCGGTCGAATTCGGCAACCTTCACGCCGTCGATATAGGCGAGCCATTTTTTACCCGTCACGCCGTCGTTGTCGTAATTTTTCACCTCGATCTCGATCCAATGATCCTTGCCGTCTACGACGTTCGTATCCGTATAACCGTCGGGCTGGTAGTTCTGCCCGCTCATCTGACAGTTGGACGCGAAAGCGTTATAGTACATAAATCTCGAAATGGGCGCGCCGCCGCTCGTAAGCCCGAAGCAGAACGAACCGTATACCTTATTCGCGTACCAGGGCTTCCCGTCCTCCGCCACCGCATCCTCGGGAGCGCGATCGACGAGGAAGGTGATGTAAAATTCGGAATATCTCCACTGCGCTTTGCCTTCCGCAGGGATATTCAGATTTGCGTTTACGAGGAGGGATAATTTGAATTCACTGAAATTTCCGCCCCGGAAATACGTAACGCACTGCTGATCTTTGATAAAGTTGTTGAACGTAACGCCTTCGGTTTCGTCAACGGTAAATTCCGCCGAGTTGAGCGTGGGCGCAAGCCAGTTGTATTTGTTCGTCGCGAGGTTTTCTTCCTCCGTACATTCGACGGCGTACGCCGTTTCTTCAGCCGAAGCAACTTTCACGGTAGTTGCCGTTACACCCAAAAACATTGCAAAAGCAAAAAATAAACTAAAAATCTTTTTCATAATATTTCTCCTTTTTATTATTGTCTTGCCATCTTATACAAATTGTATTGCGTGGTCAACCAAGTCAAGTACTCAGCGGCAGTCGTTTTATATTTTTCACATTGCGCCGTAAACGTCGTTGCGGGATCGACTACGCCGTTCCACGCCTTAACAAGACAATCCTGGAAGAAATCGTTTTCCGCCGTTTGGTGATTGAGCGCCATATTCGTTTCTTCCCCGATAAACAGCATGTTTTGGCAAACGTTCTTGAACGTAGGTGCGTTTCTTACCGTGTCGATCCAACCGTATTCTTCCGCGGTATAATTATCGTAAAGCTTATACGAGTACTGTTGCCATTTCAAAAGTCCGTACATACCCGAATACGGGGGATTCGCTTCGTATCTGTCTTTCTTTGCGTCGGGATACACATATTTACCTTCGCCTGCGTCTATCCAATGCTCGTTTTCGACGCCGTAAGTCGCCAA
>JBGVRF010000159.1:0-2645 GCA_045128175.1 Candidatus Scatosoma sp. | reverse complement strand
ATATTTTTATGATACGCTGCGATCTCTTCGTCGGACATGGTGGTAAAGCTTTTTACGTCCCCGATCTCTGCGCCCTCTACCGTTTCGCGTACAAGCGTCGTCGGCTTTTCAAAACCAACCTCCTCACTTTCCACGGGATTGATGATATGTTTTTTGATCGCATCAAGCTGTTCATCCGTTACGCCTTTCGCCATGTATACCCTTGCGCATTTGATCAGCGGACGGGCTTTTCTCGTCAACAGTTGCACGCACTGCGCCGCGCTGTCTGCGCGCTGGTCGTACTGTCCCGTCAGATAGCTGACCGCAAACGCTTTGTAGCCTTCGGGGATATTCAGCGTTTCCAGATACACGTCGTCAACGGGCGGTTCGGAAAACACCGAAGGGATCGCGGCCTTCAGCTCTTCTTCATTCAAACCTTCTACGTCATATCGCAGCACCAAACGGAAATCTTCCGTAGCGATACCCAGCAACGTTTTGACGTCCGCCGCTTCCTTTCTTGCCTGTACGTTATCCTTCTTTTCAACAAAAATTCTGTAAATCATAGCCTCTATTCCTTATGTTTCTTGCTCTCTTTATTGACCGTTATTCCCTTTCTACGTCTTTGTATTTGATCCCGATATCTTTCCGATAATACATTCCGTCGAAAGAGATCTTCTCCGCATTCGCATACACTTTCCTTCTCGCTGCCTCCACGTCCGCGCCCTTTGCACATACGCCGAGCACTCTGCCGCCGCTCGTCACAACCTTGCCGTCCTTCAACGTCGTACCCGCATGACAAAGAATAACATCCTCGTCCAAATCGCCAAATGTGATCTCTTTGCCCTTTTCATATTTTTCGGGATACCCACCGCTCGCCAGCACAAGGCATACGCACGCACCGTTCTCCCACTCGACGTTGACTTCGTCTAATCGCTCGTCCACGATCGCCTCGAAAATATCCATAAGGTCAGTTTTGAGCATGGGCAGAATAACCTGTGTTTCGGGATCGCCGAAACGGGAGTTGTATTCGATGACTTTCATGCCGTCTTTCGTCTTCATCAAACCGAAATACAACACTCCTTTAAAGGTGCGGTTTTCCGCGTTCATCGCATACATGGTAGGCAGCATTATCTTTTCCATGACCTCTTTCGCGGTCTTTTCGCCGTAAAACGGCGCGGGAGAAAACGTACCCATACCGCCCGTATTTAAGCCCTCGTCGTTGTCCAACGCGCGCTTGTGATCGCAGCTGGTGATCATGGGTTTGATCGTCTTGCCGTCGGTAAAGGCAAGGCAAGAAACTTCGGGACCTTCCAAAAATTCTTCCACGACGACCTTGTTGCCCGCCGCACCGAATTTTTTATCCAGCATCATTTCCTTGATGCCCTCCAGCGCTTCTTCGCGAGTCTTACAAATAAGCACGCCCTTGCCCAGCGCTAGCCCATCCGCCTTTAATACAACGGGAATATCGCACGTTTCCACGTATGCTCTTGCCGCTTCATAATCGGAAAACGTTTCGTATTTTGCCGTGGGAATATTGTATTTTTTCATCAACTCTTTGGAAAAAGCCTTGCTCGCTTCGATGATCGCAGCGTTTTTGCGAGGGCCGAACGCACGATGTCCGCGACTTTCCAGCTCGTCCACAAGCCCAAGCGCCAGCGGATCATCAGGGGTCACGACCGTAAAATCAATGTTGCCCTTCGCGTCCACCCAATCACCAACCGCCTTGACGTCACAATAGTCGACGTTCACAAGCTCGGCAAGCTCGGCAATGCCCGCATTCCCCTTCATCGCGTAAATTTTTTTCACCTTCGGCGACTTCTTCAGCGCCTGTATAACGGCGTGTTCTCTGCCGCCGTTACCGATAACCAAAACGTTCATATATATCCTTCCTTAACTTAAATTTTACAGTTCAACGCGTACCTGCCTACCCTCTTTTACGATTTTACCTTCACAGAGAAGCTTCACGCAAAGGGGTAGCATCGCGTGTTCTTCCTTTAAGATCCTTGCCTGCAAGGTCTCAGGCGTGTCCTCCGCTTCCACGGGTACGGCACGTTGCATGATGATCGCGCCGCCGTCCACGTCCGCTTCGACGAAATGCACCGTCGCGCCGCTCAGCTTCACGCCGTAATCAATCGCGGCTTTATGCACGCGCAAGCCGTAATAGCCCATGCCGCAAAAAGACGGAATCAGCGAAGGATGAATATTGATGATCGCATTTTCGAACGCCTTGATAAAGGACGCAGGCACAACTAACAACCAACCTGCAAGAACAACGTACTCTACCCCCGTCGCTTTTAAAATACGCGCGACCTCATCGTAAAACTCGTCCTTACTTGCATACCTTTCCTTATCGAAAATAAGGGTATTGATACCATGCTTTTCCGCGCGATGAATCGCCCCGATCTCGGGTTTCGAGGCTACCAGGTATGAGATCTCGCAAAATTTTTCACGTTCGTTGGCATCGATAACAGACTGAAAATCCGTACCGCCGCCCGACGCGAATACCGCTATTTTTTTCATAATATTACCTTAATGCTTGCGTATAGATCTTTATTTTAAAATCACGCCTTTTCCTTCGACCGTTTTACCGATCACGACCACGTCCTCACCCGTTGCTTTAAGGGATTCCATCGCCGCGTCTACGTTTTCGGGCGCTACACAAACGA
>JBGVRF010000158.1:0-3613 GCA_045128175.1 Candidatus Scatosoma sp. | reverse complement strand
CGGCTGGCATTAGCTTGAAGTTGGCGGGGAAAAACGACGATCTCGAAATTTCGGTCGGTAACAATGAAGCAGTCGTTCTTGAAGGTTTTGATCCGGACGGTTTCTTTGCGATCATGCATAAAGGCGAAGGAGAATTGTCCTATTTGGTAAAAGACAATCTTACCATGACGGGTTACGAATTCCTTGAAAACTCCGAAAAGGCAACGACGGTTACCAGCAATTTCAACGGTAACTATCTCAACTCGAACAAATTCCAGTATCATACCAACGTCGCTCCCGAAAATCATATGACGAAGGGCGATAAGACAGTGCATGACCTTACCGGTATGGTAACAGAAAATGGTAAACTCGGCTTCTATGCAAGTTCTACGGGTACTCGACTTGTTTTCAATGAAAAATATGCCGATTTCGTAATGCAATTCGATTATATTTCTATGCCCACACAGCAGAGAGGTCAGCTTGTTGGACTTACCAGACCCTCGGCGTTCTATATGATATTCGGCATGAAGGAAGGCGGCCTTGCGATCACCGATGCGTCCGTTTACACGATCGGTATCAGCGAAGGTATTGCAGATCCCAATATGTATGGTAACAACGGTACGGTCATTTCCGCGCTTGCAAAGGCGTATGCTTGCGGCGGCGCTACGGCGGGTCTTTCTCAGATCGTAGAAACGACGGAACCCGACGAATTCTCTATTCCTCAGTATAATGCAGGCGGCTATGACTCCACGAAGGAAAATAACAACGTTGCAAAATGGTGGAATCAGGCAGAAGGCGGCGTTTATAACTTCTACAACAAGACCAGCCGTGTCAAGCTGGTTGCTGTAAACAATTTCGTTTCCGTTTACGTTGCGGAAGTCGATACGGAAACGGGTGCTGTGAAAGGCGATTACGTTCAGATCATGAAGTTTAAGGCAGAAGACACCGAAGGTTACGTTGGTATTGCGACTGACTCTCCCGGCTGGTGCGAAGTCGACAATTTGGCGATCACTCCCGTTACCCGCGAAGAAGCGCTTAAGATCACCGCGATCGATCAGTTGAGCGCGACCACGATCGTTTCGGATATCGCTCCCGCGGATATGGATGAGGATCAGGCTCCTACGCCCCTTGCAAAGCCCGCGCTTGTAGCAGACGTTGAAAACAAGAAAGTTACCTGGGCGGCGGTAGAAGGCGCTAAGGAATATATTTACAGCGTTAAGCTCGGTACCGAATTCGTGATCGAAGAAACGAAGACCACCGCAACGGAGATCGATATGTCGGCTATTACGGCGGAAGGTACCTACAAAGTAGTTGTAGAGGCTGTCCCCGAAGATGCGGAAAGCAAGCTCTCCAGCCGCGCGGATATCGATTATACGGTTGTCGCGGAAGAGATCCCCGGCACGTCGGAAGCCCCCGCTACCTCGGAAGCTCCCACGACTTCGGAAGAATCTCAGACGTCCGAAGGTTCCGCTACTTCTGTCGATAGCGGCGCGACGTCCAACGATGACAACACCGACAGCGTAAGCTGCTTCGGTTCCGTCGCGGGCATTTCCGTCGGTATCGTCACTCTTATCGGCGCGGCGCTCGTTGCTTGCAAAAAGCGCGAAGACTGATAAAAAAAGGCACGATCCCGTAATTGCGGGATAACGTGAAAAGCACATATTTCGCGCGGGGCGAGCCCTGCAAAGCAAGGTCCGTTCCGCGCGAAAATATTTTTAATTACATACGATCACAACAAAGTAAAGTAGATCGGAGGCAAGGTTTTATGGGCAATAACAAGATAAAAAATATGAGAGCGGACAGGATCCTAATGTGGACCGTATTCGTGGTTTTCGTATTGTATGCAATTTCATTGCTGTATCCGTTTTTTTGGTTGCTTTTAAACTCGTTTAAGACCAAAAAAGACTTTCTCCTGAATGTGAACGGTTTACCGACTGTCTGGACGTTTGAAAATTGGATCAACAGCTTCACGCTTACGGTTGATAAGGTATCTATACCGATGATGTATTTTAACAGTATTTTCGTCACGGTAGGCAGCACTTTTTTGTCGATGATGTCCTGTTCGGCAACGGCGTATATTCTTACCAAATACAATTTTAAAGGTAAGGACGGTATTTATGCATTCGCGGTCATCATGATGATGATCCCTACGATGGGATCGATGGCGTCAACGTATAAAATGTATACGACGATTGGGCTTGTCAATACGTATGCAGGCATATTTGTCTTTTCGCTCGGTGGCTTTGGATCCTATTTCCTGATCATGTACGCGTTCTATAAAAATCTTTCTTGGACGTATGCAGAGGCCGCACAGATCGATGGGGCGGGGCATTGGCGTATCTATCTTACGATCATGCTTCCCATGGCGGCTCCGGCGTTGTTTTCGGTCGGTATATTGCAGGCGATCGGGTATTGGAACGATTATTTTACTATTTATATGTATGCCCCCGAAAAGGCGACGATCGCTTATGGTATCCAACGTATCGCGGAACAGAATAAGCAAAATCTTCCGCAGATCTTTGCCGCGATGCTGTTTTCGACTTTTCCCGTGCTGATCGTGTTCGCGTGTTTCCAAAAAACGATCATGGCAAACACAACGGTCGGCGGCATCAAGGGTTGATAAGAAACGATCAAGGAGAAAATGAGATAATGAATGTGAAAAAAATGATAGCAATGTCTCTCGCGTTGCTGATATGCTTCGGTGTATCGGCTTGTAACGGAGTTACTTCGCAAACCGATTCGAATGGTTCTCAGAGCAGCGAAAATTCCATTTCGGACAGCGCGATGGACGAAACTTCTGAAAATATAAATACTTCCTCGAGTTCGGAGGAAACGGACAATACGCCTTCGAAGGAAGAGATCACTTATGAAACGTACGGTTCGTATTGGTTCCCTCAGCACGATCCGTATACGATGCCTGTTAGTGCGTACAATTCTTGTCCGCCTCAAGAGGGTAAATACACACAAAACTTCATGCTTAGTGAGGATCTGTTCAGAATGTACAGCGAAGCGGGCGTGAATACAATGATGGGGCTTACCGATTTTGTAACGGCGCATTCTTCCAGTGTAGAAGCGGCGTTGGATTATTGCTACGATTATAATTTGGCATATTTGCTTGCATATGCAAGCGCATGGAAGGTATCTTCTGAAAGTTCGATCAGAAGCGCTTTGGCGCGTGTGATGTATCATGACAACTTTGCGGGGATCATGCTTTCCGATGAACCGGGAAGAGTAATGTTTGAAGATATGGCGAAGTCGGCGGGGTTGTTTGAAAACGTATTGAAGGACGTGTCGCCAAAGCTGTATCACGCGAATTTGTTCCCGACGTATGCAAATCAGAAACAGCTTTGGTTCCGTTCGTATACGTCCTCCGATGTAGTTCCCGATGAAACGTACGATTACGAACAATACGTACAGGATTATTTAAATATCTATCAACCGCCTGTTCTGTCGTATGATCATTATCCTATTCGAGGACAATTCCCCTGTCTTGCCAACGGATATTTTGAAAACATGTCTATCATTCGCAAAGCCGCGTTGGAAAGAAATATCCCGTTCTGGACGTACATACAGACCTGCTCGTTCGCGAAAGGACAGCGGCTTCCGACGGAAGCGGATCTTCTTTGGAACGTCA
>JBGVRF010000157.1:0-2279 GCA_045128175.1 Candidatus Scatosoma sp. | reverse complement strand
CGACGTTCGCGTGTAAACTCAGTTATTCAAAAAAACGGCGGTACGCGTGATAAGCGTATCGCCACTTTAAAGGGGAAATAAAATGATCATCAGCAGAAGAGGATTTATCGACAGCTATTTTAATGCAGATAAAACGTTGTTTGTGGGTTCCGCCGGACTTTCTACTACGGTTTTGGATACGAATACGGATAAAAAGAAAGGACGCATTCCGTTTCCTTCCAACGGTTGCTTTCTCAAGGATACTCCTTTGGCGATCCTGACTAAGCCAAAAGGCAAGTTTTGTCAGATCGACCTTGAAAAAGGAAAAGAACTTCGAGAATGGAAGCTTCCGGAGGGAAGTGATATATCCGATACGCAGGTTTATTATTATGACGAGAATACTGCATATTTTGTTATAGAACGCAAAAACAAAAAGGAAGGAACTTCCGTATGGCAATTTTTGGAATACAAGTTGGAGGAAGAGGCACACCATATCATTGCCACGTACGAGCTTCCCGCTTTGCTTTTGGGGATTTGGAACGGAAGATTGCTTATTTGCAATGAAGAGATGGACGGAAAGGGAAAGATTTACACGTATGCGGAAGCTTTTAAGGACGGTAGATTGGAAAAGAAAATTTCTTTTGGCGACGTCGCGGGGATCCATTTGATCGACGGAAAACTATACACTGCGAAAAATCACGTCGACCAAATTCAAATCTATGCATACGACGAAGGCTTGATCCGTAAAAACGTATTTTCCATAAGCAGCAAAGATCCGCTTTGCTTTGGAGATTTTTCCGTTAATGAAAAATATGTTGCGATTCCATTTTTTAAGGGTGGGGCAAAGCCGATACGCGTTTACAATCTCCGAACGAAGGAAGTGGTGTTGGAGGAAAAGGTAAAACATTTCGTTAAGGTCGAGCTGTTGGGCGATAAACTGTACGTATGTGCAATGGATAAACTGTCGGTATATCCGTTGCCCTCGAAAAAATAAAAAAAATCAGAGTCTCGCTATTGCGTAGGCTCTGTTATTTTCTTGAAAAAGATCGATCGCATTTCTTTCGGATACTCTTTTGCTTTCAAATGAATAATCAGCTCTTCCGTGACCGAGAGTAATGTGATCAGGCAGATACCGATACAAAAAGGAGTGCAAAACGAGAAGTTTATACTGTAAGGAATAAAAAAGATCGTCAACCCCGACAGCTTGTTCAGATAAGTATGAAGCGCGGGAAAACGTCGGAAACGAATAAAAACCGTTATATAGTTAACGATTCGAAGAAAAAGAATAAATCCCACGCCGAACCATATCCAAAACGGCAAAATTCTAATTAAAGTTGGTAAGATCAAGATCAGCATCACTGCGTAAAACACCAGATCTGAAACAGAGTCGAGTTTTGCTCCGAAAGGACTTTCCGATTTCGTCTTTCTCGCGACAAAACCATCAAGTGCGTCTGTGAGGCCGGTCAGCGTATAAACGATAAAAAACGATATTGAAAAAGAGGGGAGGAAGAACAAGATCAACGTTCCGACAATGCGAAGCGCGGTTATATAATTTGCAAGATTTTTTATTTTCATAAATTCCCTCTTGTCATAATTATTTGATGCTGGTACGATATTCGCTCGGTGTCATACCAACGTATTTTTTAAATACAAATGCAAACGTGGAAACAGAATCAAAACAAAGCGCGTCGGTGATCTCCGAAAAAGAAAGAGAGCGCCTGATCAGCTTTTTTGCTTCGTCGATCTTCAGTTTTAAATAAGTCTGATAAATGCTCATACCTGTTTTTTCTCGAAAAAAAGTACAGAGATGCGTCGTGCCATAATGCAGACTGTCACACAGATCTTCCAATTTGAATTTTCCGTATATTTTCGAAGTGAGTATGCGCAAAATTTCATCTTCAAGCTTAGAAGAATCGGCTATTTTCGAAATAAAAAATTCTTGCGCTTGCGGACGCTTTTGCATCAATCGCAACAAGTAGATCAATAAAGTTTCCAAAGTGTTTTTAATGATTTGTTCACCGCCGAGATTCGGAGCTTCTTTCAGTTTCAATTCGGTCAGATTCGGATCGAAATCAGGCAACTGAAAAGTTTCGCTCGCTTCCGACATAACGTTTTGTAACAGATAACGATAATTTTCGGGAACAGTAAATTTCTTATCCTCAAAAAATTTCATTGATTCGGAACGACAGGAAAAGGAGATGATAAAAAGATTGGGTTCTTTGTTTCCGCTTTCGACAAAATGCGGCTGATTGGGTTTGATAAACAGGATCTCACCCTGTCTCAGTTGGGTTGTCTTCCCG
>JBGVRF010000156.1:0-3412 GCA_045128175.1 Candidatus Scatosoma sp. | reverse complement strand
GGAAAAAGTCGTTTAAACTTTATCCAAAAGACTCTTAAAAAGGAGCGGGGAATTATGGAGATCAACAGAGAAAAATTAAAGGAAGATTTTAATCGGGCGTTGCAAGCGAAAATGCTTTGCGACGGGGAAGGAAACGTAAAGGACGCGTACAACGCGCTTTCCCAAGCTGTGATGTCGAATCTTTTTGACGATTGGAAAAACAGCCGTAACGCGCATGAAAAGCGTTGCGGTTATTTTTCCGCCGAATTTCTGATCGGACGGGTTATCTTTTCCAATCTGCTCAATCTCGATCTGCTGGAAACGGCGAAAGAAGCGTTGGCATCTTGCGGGAAAGATCTGTACGAACTGGAGGGGGTAGAGGACGCTGCGCTCGGCAACGGCGGGTTGGGGCGGCTTGCCGCTTGTTTTCTCGACAGCGCCGCAACGTTGAACGTGCCTTTGGACGGGTACGGTTTGCGTTATCGTTACGGACTTTTCAAACAAAAATTCGAAGATGGGTTCCAAAAAGAAGCGGGCGACGATTGGCTGAAATGGGGGGATCCGTGGAGCGTCCGCGTCGAGTGTGATGCCGTGCAGGTAGATTTTGCCGATTTCTCGGTGAAAGCTGTGCCGTACGATATGCCGATCATCGGGTATAAAAACGGAGTGATCAATACGCTCAGATTGTGGCAAAGCGAGCCGTTGGAGCCGTTTGACTTTTTTGCATTCGATCGGATGGAGGGAAAGGAGACGGCATTGAAAAATTTTGCCGCGACCTCGATCACCGACGTACTGTACCCCAACGACAACACAGAGGAAGGAAAAACGTTGCGGCTTCGTCAGCAATATTTAATGGTTTCCGCTTCCTTACAAAGTTTTTTATGCAAATACGAAAAAACGGGGCGAAAGCTCGAAGAGCTGCCGAACGTACAAGTGTTTCAGCTTAACGACACGCATCCCGTGCTGGCGATTCCCGAATGCATCCGCCTTTTGGAAAAGCGCGGCATGGCGTTCGAGCAGGCGTTTGAGATTGCGCGCAGAACGTTCCGCTTCACCAATCATACGATCATGGGCGAAGCGCTGGAAAAATGGAACGTAGAGCTTTTGCGTAAAATTTTGCCTGACGTTCTGTCGATAATCGAGAAAATACAGACCCGCATGGAAAAGGAGGGGTTGGATAAAAATAAATATTTCATTCTTTCGGACGATATAGCGCATATGGCGAATCTTGCCGTGTACGTCTGCGAAAAAGTTAACGGCGTGGCGGAGATCCATACGGAGATTCTCAAAGCGGATACGTTCAAGGATTGGTACGCATTGTATCCCGAAAAATTCGTCAACGTGACCAACGGGATCACTCCTCGCAGATGGTTTATCCTGAACAATCAACAGATGGCAAGGCTCGTTGCCGAAAAAATCGGCGTAGGCTGGGTGAGCGATCTTTATGAACTGCAAAAGCTGGAGCCGTATATCCACGAGACGGGATTCCGTGACCGTTTTACGGAGATTAAACAGGAAAACAAACGAAAGCTTTCCGAATATATCCTTCGCAGAGAAGGGATCCGTATCCCCGAGCATTTTGTGTTCGATACGCAGATAAAACGCTTGCACGAATATAAACGGCAACTTCTCAACGCCTTTTCTATTCTGTATATTTATGAAAAACTCAAAAGTGGTGAATTGCCCGATTTTCATCCCACTGCATTCTTGTTCGGAGCAAAGGCTGCGCCGGGGTATTATAATGCAAAGGCGATTATCAAATTTATCAACGAGATCGCAAAAAAAATCAACAATGATGGAAGCGTAGCCGATAAAATGAAGGTCGTATTCGTACAGAATTATAACGTCTCGTATGCGGAAAAGATCGTTTGCGCCAGCGATATTTCCGAACAGATTTCCATGGCGGGCATGGAAGCAAGCGGCACGGGCAATATGAAATTTATGCTCAACGGCACGGTTACGTTGGGTACGTTGGATGGAGCAAACGTCGAGATATGCAAAGAAGCGGGCATAGAAAACAATTATATTTTCGGCGCGGAAGTGGAGGAGATTGACGAGATCAAAAAGACGTATGATCCGAAAGCGGTGCTGGAATCGAACGTGTCGTTGAAAAAAGTTGTCGAAAGCCTGATCGACGGCACGTTGGATGACGGCGGCACGGGGTATTTCAAAGCTATCTACGACAGCCTTACTTCGGGTGCGGAAGCGGATAAATATTTGGTCTTATACGATTTTGCCGATTACGTGGAAAAGAAGCTTCGTTGTATTGCCGACTGCGGCAGTGAAGAGTTTACGACAAAATGCCTGAGGAATATGGCGAGCGCGGGAAAATTCTCTTCCGATCGTGCGATCAGAGAATACGCGGAAAACGTCTGGGGATTGTAAAAAAGAATAAAGGACGGCTTCGGTCGTCCTTTATCTATATGTTTTTGTGGCAGGATGAAGATAGTCGCCCTACGTCAATGGTTAGACAAACTTTTGGAGATTTATATCGTTTGGTAGAGAATATTCATTGTGAAAGAACGTCTAAAAGGAATTTTTGATAAAAAAGCGGATTGCTATCAAAAAAACGAATTGTTTCCATTTAAAATATGCTTGGCTCTTAATAAGGAAAACAGTTGACATAGATAGCGCAAATGTGATAAAATAAAGCATAAATCATAGCCCCATGGGGCTATTTGCTGATTAAAAATCGGCAAATAGAAATATTGATAAAAAGAATGAATACGGAAAAGCGGTTCAGGGATCGCTTTCCGTAAAGAAAAATAACTGGGAGGTTTTTATGAAAAACAAAAAAAAGTTACTTATCAGTTTGTTTTTTGCCTTATCGTTTTCAGCGTTTTCTCTGTCTGCTGTGAGTTGTAGAGAATCCGGCGACACTGAAAACAGTGGAAATTCGATCTCCAACAGCAGCAGTAGTAGCGAGGATACTGTTGAAGAATACGGCGAAGTGGGTATCTATTATTTCGATGCCGACAGCGAGGAATATCTGATTTCCTTGAACGGGGGTACGTTTACTCTGTTGATCGACAACGAAACGCAGGTCGGTACGTATACATACGACGGAGAGACTTTGCAATTAGTGTTTGCCGGTCAGACAGACGTAACCGTTGCAAGTTTGAAGGACGGTGTGTTGGTGTTGCAGTATAACGGCGGAACCTACAGATTTTTGAAAAAGATATCTTACCAGGTTTCCTATGAAGTTAACGGCGGCAGTGCGGTTGCGTCATCCAGCGTATTAAACGGGAAAACGCTTTCTAAGCCCGAGGACCCCGTAAAAGACGGGTACAATTTTGTGGGATGGTACGAAGACAGTGCTTTCACTTCACCGTTTGCTTTTGATGTACAACCTGTTATCGGCAACATTACTTTGTATGCGCGCTTTGAAAAAGGCGAGGCTGGGCAGGACGAATACGAAGTGTCGTGTTTTTTT
>JBGVRF010000155.1:0-4241 GCA_045128175.1 Candidatus Scatosoma sp. | reverse complement strand
AAATATCGTCTTCCCGATAAAATAGCACCGTTCAAACGCTTGAAATTAAAAAAATTATCTGCTATAATAATGGACGAAAGTAAATTGTTTTAAGGAGAGAATCATAATATGCAAATACGAAAAGACGTCCGATACGTAGGGGTAAACGATCGTAACATCGATCTGTTTGAAGGCCAATACGTCGTTCCCGATGGAATGTCTTACAATTCTTATGTGATTTTTGACGAAAAGATTGCGGTATTCGATACGGTGGATGCGGCGTTTGGGGCGGAATGGTTGAAAAACCTGGAAACGACCTTAAACGGCAGTTGTCCCGATTATCTGATCGTTCAGCATATGGAGCCGGATCATTCGGCGAATATTCTTGCGTTTACGGAAAAATATCCCGACGCGAAGATCGTTTCTTCGGTAAAGGCTTTCGCCATGATGAAAAACTTTTTCGGTACGGATTTTTCCGATCGGCAGATCGTCGTAGGCGACGGAGCGACGTTGGAGCTCGGGAAGCATAAGCTTTCGTTTGTGACCGCGCCTATGGTGCATTGGCCCGAAGTCATCATGACCTACGACCAAACGGAAAAGATCCTGTTTTCTGCCGACGCGTTCGGTAAATTCGGAGCGACGGATGCAGAGGGCGATTGGGCGTGTGAAGCCAGAAGATACTATTTCGGTGTCGTAGGAAAATACGGCGTACAGGTCCAGGGGCTTCTGAAAAAGCTGGCGGGCTGTGAAATACAAACGATCTGCCCGTTGCACGGTCCCGTGCTGAAAGAGGATCTCGGCTACTATCTCGGTCTGTACGACACCTGGTCGGGCTACGGCGTGGAAAGCGAAGGCGTCCTCATCGCGTATACTTCCGTTTACGGCAATACGAAAAAAGCGGTAGAGTTGCTTGCGGAAAAATTGAAGGAAAACGGTTGTCCGAAAGTGGTGGTAAACGATTTGGCACGTTGCGATATGGCAGAGGCTGTGGAAGATGCGTTCCGTTATGGAAAGATCGTGCTTGCGACCACTACCTATAATGGAGAGATCTTTCCGTTTATGCGGGAATTTATAAATCACCTCACCGAGCGCAATTTCCAGAACAGAACGTTGGGTTTTATAGAAAACGGAAGTTGGGCGCCGATGGCGACGAAGGTCATGCGCGGTATGTTGGAGAAATGCAAGAATATACAATATACGGAAGCAACGGTAAAAATTCTTTCGGCGATGACGGAAGAAAACCGTAAACAGGTATATGCGCTAGCAAAAGAACTTTGTAAATAATAAAATCCGGAGGATAAATTATATGAGTAAATATGTATGCGAAGTATGCGGTTGGGAATATGACGAAGAACTCGGCTTGCCCGAAAAAGGGATTGCTGCCGGCACGAAGTTCGAAGACCTGCCCGACGATTTTGAATGCGCGCTTTGCGGCGTAGGCAAAGAAAATTTTACCAAAGAAGAATAAAGGAGAAAACATCATGGCGGAAAACTATATAATCTGTAATTGCAAACAGGTGAGCTATAAAGATATTGAACAAGCGCTCGAACGTCACAATAAGATGGAAGACGTATTGGAAGTTTTTGAAGACGTACAAAAAATAACGCGTTGCTCTACGGGTTGCGGCGGTTGTCACGACAAGGTGTTGAACGTGATCTCCGAAATTATGATGGGCTGAAATACGACAATCGAAAACCGATTGGAACATATAGATGGAACGGTCGGTTTTTTATGTCTGTTTTTAAATCTTTTTTCTTGAATTGTCAAACTAAAGGCAACATTTTATTGTAAAAACTTCAAAAGGAGTTTTCCGCTTTAAATATTTGCGAGGACGTTTGTTTAGTTTATCAAAAAATATTACTATATCTTTTTCGGATAAAGTGTCTATATGCGTGGATTTAAGTATGTATTCTTGCAATAATCCATTCGTGTTTTCATTTATTCCTCTATTCTACGGACAATGTGGCGGGGAAAATAAAATTCTATCCCCTCATCGGCATCGGCGCGGAAGAATCCCGTTTTCAGAGCGGAGCGTATATATTCGTTAAGCTGAAAAATCGTTAAACTTTATGACACAATCTTCGGTTGATTTTTGATGGAAAAACGCAGTGAAATATGACGTCAAAAATTAAGTAATCAGAAAAAAACCGCAAGCGGATAAAAATAATTGACTTAACTTTTGGTATATGTTACAATATTTTTGGAATTTTACGGATAATAAGAAAGGTTTTTTATGAAAGCACTGACAAAAATTTCTTTGATAGCAACATTGGCAGTTTCTCTGTTGATCCCGTCTTTTTCGGTAAAAGCGCAGGCTTCGGCGATCACTACTCCTGCAACGGGTTATACTTGTGCAGAGGACGTCGAGTACGTCAAAGCGGGTGGCTACGTGGTAAATTGGGGAGCAAGAAACGAAACGTGCGTGTTTCTGAGCGAGTACGCCGAGGCGTTTTATACGGGCGGCTATCGATATGATACGCTTTCCGAAAACGTTGGAGGCTCTTCGCAGTCGAACGCATCGCAAAGTGCTTTGTATTCCGCGTTGGCAAACATGATGAAAGCGAAGCATTCTAAGCAGACGGGCTATCAGGAAACAAGATCTATGTATTGTTATACCGATTGCGTCTCCAATGATTACAACCATATTTCCTCTTTCTATTCCGGAATAACGCTTTCAGGGACGTGGGATGGCGGTGCGACGTGGAACAGAGAGCATACTTGGCCAAATAGTAAAGGTCTTGGCGGCAATGACGAAAACGATATTATGATGCTCCGTCCCACGTGGGTTAAAGAAAACAGCAGTCGCAGTAACACGGCTTACGGTGAAAGTAGCTCGTATTTCGATCCGGGCGAAGGCGTTAGAGGGGATTGCGCGCGAATCGTGCTTTACGTATATACTCGCTGGGGCAACACGGGAAAGATGTGGGGGACGAGCGGCGTTATGGAAAATCTCGATGTTCTTCTCAAATGGATGGCAGAAGATCCCGTCGACACTTGGGAGATGGGAAGAAACGACGCGGTCCAGTCTATCACCGGTACGAGAAACGTCTTTGTCGATTATCCCGAATATGCATGGCTTCTCTTCGGTAGAGATATTCCCGAAAACGTGACAACGCCTTCGGGGATTGCCAATAACGGAAATCAAGACGACGGCTCAAGCGACGTTTCGTCGGATCTCCGCGACTCCGCAGACTCGGCTTCCGGGTCAGACTTTTCCGAGCCTTCCGCTTCGGAGTCCGTCGAGGAAGGTTGCGTACACGAATACAGCGATTGGTTTACGGTGAAGCAGCCTACGGACAGGACGGACGGAGAGAAGATCCGTACTTGTTTGCGGTGCGGAGATACGCAATCGGAGGTCGTGCCGAAAACTTCGAGCGAAGAAAGCCGTATTGATATTGATACCGACGGGCAAAATTGCAACGCGACAGTCGGTTTCGGCTTTGTCGGTGCGTTTGTTGTTGCGGTTTGCATATTCGCAGTCAAAAAACGCAGATCGGAACAGGATACGGAATAAATAACAAATGATCATATACTGATTATATACTGATTATATACGCAAAAAACGGACGGCTCTCAACGTTCGTTTTTTCTTTTATCGCGTTTCTCGGTTGCAAAAAAAATTCAAATAGGATAAAATATGCTTGAAAACGAACGAAAATTATGGTATACTGTAATGTACGATAACAAAAGATAAGGAAGCGTTTGCGATGAGAAAAAAGATTACGGGATTCATATTGGCGGCGGTCGCGCTGCTTTCGGGTTGTGTTATCGACGGCAACGCAGGCAATGTCGAGGGCAGTGAAATAAGCGTTTCGGAGCATTTTGCCTCTTACTCCTCGTCCGATCCTTCGGAAAATGGCGGCGATGGGACGCACGTGGATACCGACAACAACGGTTTTTGCGACGATTGCGGAGCTTCGGTAACAGTCACGTTCGATTTTTTCGCGCTCAACGATCTCCACGGAAAATTTGCGGACACTGATTCGCAACCAGGCGTGGACGAATTGTCCACCTATCTTAAAAACGCAAAGACCGAAAACGAAAATACCGTTCTTCTTTCTTCAGGGGATATGTGGCAGGGTAGCGCGGAATCCAACCTCACCAAAGGCAAGCTCCTTACTGAATGGATGAACGAAATGGATTTCGTTTCCATGACGCTCGGCAATCACGAATACGATTGGGGCGAAACGTACTTGGAAGAAAATCGGGCTTTGGCAGAATTTCCTTTTCTTGCGATCAACGTTTTCAACCGCGCGACGAA
>JBGVRF010000154.1:0-5400 GCA_045128175.1 Candidatus Scatosoma sp. | reverse complement strand
CAGAAAGGCGACGATCGCCGCGCTGAAAGCGTAAACCCTTTGGGTTCCCGGAGGGGATTTCGTTTTGCTTGCTACAAAGAAAAATATCGATTTTACGGGCGGTAAAGTTCTTTCGAAAATAATTCGGTTTGTTTTGCCGATCGTGGCGACGAACCTTTTACAGATGTTCTATAACGCCGCCGATATGATGGTCGTCAGCCTCTCATCCGAAGCAAACGCCGTGGGCGCGATCGGTACGACGGGCTCGTTTATCAATCTCATCGTCAATATCTTTATCGGCTTTTCCGTCGGCGCAAACGTAGTCGTCGCGCGGGAGATCGGCGCAGACGACAGAGCGCGCACCCAAAGCGCCGTCCACACCTCGCTTATCATGGCGTTGCTGTTCGGCTTGTGCGGCGCGGCGATCGGCTTGATCGTTACCCGTCCCGTATTGCAACTGATGGGCAATTCGGGCAATCTTCTCGACCTTGCGGTCGCCTATACGATGATCTATTTCGCGGGTGTGCCGTTTTTGGCGCTTACAAATTATTTGATCGCTATTTTTCGCGCTAAGGGCGACGCGAAAACGCCCCTGTTCGTGCTGACGGGTACAGGACTTCTGAACGTGGGGCTCAATTTCTTTTTCGTGCTGGTGACGGGGCTTTCGGTGGAAGGGGTCGCGTTGGCGACCGTGATGTCCAACGTGGTTTCCGTCGTCGTTTTGCTTATCAAACTTCACGCGGATCAGGACTATACGACTTTTTCTTTCAAAAGTCTGAAAATGGATTGGAGATCGTTTAAGAAGATCGTATTTATTGGGCTTCCCGCAGGCATACAGGGCGCGTTGTTTTCGCTGTCGAATATGTTGATCCAGTCCTCGGTCGTTTCGGTGAACAACGCCGTTTCACCGGGTACGGAATATCAGCCCATCGTCAACGGCAGCGCCGCGGCGGCAAATTTAGAAGGGTTTGTCTATACGGCGATGAATGCCGTCTATCAGGGCGCGATCACCTTTACCAGCCAGAATATGGGCGCGGGCAAGCCGCACCGCATAAAACGGATTATGTATTCTTGTTTCCTCGTCACTGCGATCATCGGGATACTGATGGCAGGCATTGTGATCGTGTTCAAAGAACCGTTGCTGTCCCTTTACGGCATCGTATCGGGCGAAGAGGGGAGCTTGGAAGCATTGGCAATGAACGCCGCGGTGACGCGTTGCCGGTATATCTGCGCGCCGTACTTCTTATGCGGCATGATGGAGGTTTGTACGGGCGTATTGCGCGGCTTGGGTAGATCGTTGACCTCTACGTTCATTTCCCTTGTCGGGGCTTGTTTGCTTCGTATCGTTTGGATCATGACGGTGTTCCGCCTTTCGCCTACGCTGGAAACGATCTTCGTTTCCTATCCCGTTACGTGGCTGATCACCACCCTTTGCGCGTATATCATCATCAACGTATTGTTGAAAAAAATTTTAAAGTCGCATGAAAAAACGCCGTCCGAAACGGCTTGCATAACTGCATAAAATAGAAAGAGCCGAGGGCGTAGGAAAAACGCCTTCGGCTGTTTGCTTTATTTCATAACGAATTGCAAAGTAATTCAATTCACGCGTCCGAAAGAGGCAATTCACAGTGTAGCCAATTCACGACGGCGAAGCCGTCCATTCACGGAAGGCAGGGCCTTCCTACACATCTGCGTCACACGCAAAAAAGCCGACACACCCGCAAAAGGGCGTCGGCTTGACTGCAGGATAAGAAAAGCGGATTATTCAGCGTCCGCTTTTTTAAGGGTTCTTATGCATCTTGCACAAACGTAGCCGTTCGTTTCCTTGCCGTTCTCAACGTAGGAAATTTTCTGTACGTTTACTTTGAACGTTCTTCTCGTTTTACGATTGGAGTGGCTGACGTTGTTGCCGGAAGCCTGACCCTTACCGCAAATGTTACATACTCTAGACATATTGACACCTCCGTTTTTTGGAATAATTTTGCCGTAGTTAAAACCTAAGCCTGCCATAAAAATGGCGCCTGTTACCTTCGGGCAAAACGCCCGCGGCTCAAAACAAGCATTAATAATATATCATTTCTGAAAAGAAAAAGCAATTAAAAATGAGCCAAAAAACGTAAAAAATAAAAAATATTCGGAAAATTTTGAAAAATCACTTGCAAAATGCGTAGAAATAGTGTACAATGAAAAAGTACTTGGAGAAATATTATGTCAGTGACCACCAATAATGCCTACGGCAAAATTTCGATATCCGACCTTGCGATCGCTAAGGTTGCCTCTTACACCGCGATGGAATCGTACGGGATCGTGGAGATGGTTTCGCGCCGTTTTACGGACAGCTTGTCCGTACTGATGAAGAAAGACGGCGGCGGAAGGGGTATCAAAGTGACGACCTCCGGTAACAGGATCTATGTTGACGTATATGTCATTATCAAATACGGCGTGTCTATTTCCGCTGTTGCCGAATCGCTGAAAGAAGCCATCAAATATAAGGTGGAGGCGTTTACCGGTATGATCGTCGATACGGTCAACGTAAACGTTATCGGCGTAAAATTGTAAATTTCCCTGCGCAACGTACGGGTCGATCCCGTGTTTGCGCTTTTTCGCGTGCTAAGGTTTTCTTTATATTTATTACTATATTATTTTTGAACTATCCTTACGATTATCGGTCGATCGTTTTAAGAAAATCTGGAGATACGCATTTTTTGCCCGCCGTTTGAAAGGAGCGCTCTTATCCGAAGAACGGGCGTCGCGTTGCGACGCCTTAAAAACGCGCGGAGAATTATTAAGATCATAAGGAGCATTTCAAATGCATAAAACAATAAACAGTACCGAATTTCGTAAGATGATCCTCGTCGGCGCAAAACAACTTGAGATCAATCGCGCAAAAGTAGACGCCTTAAACGTATTCCCCGTTCCCGACGGAGATACGGGTACGAATATGTCGCTCACCATGCAGTCTTGCGTGAAAGAGCTTTCCGCTTGTCAATCCAACGCCTTTTCGGAGGTGTGTAACAGCGTTTCGAGAGGCGCATTAAAGGGTGCGCGCGGTAATTCCGGCGTTATCCTTTCGCAGATATTGAAGGGTATTTGCTCGGTCGTGGGCAAATGTGAAAAAGAGGTGGATACCAAAACCTTTGCAAAGGCGCTCGAAGCCGGTACGAAGGTCGCCTACGGCGCGGTGTCCGTTCCGAAAGAAGGTACTATTTTGACCGTTATCCGTATGATGAGCGAGCATGCGGTGAAGGTCGCTTCCAAAAAGAAAAATTTCGAAGAATTTTTCAAATCGGTTATCGAAGAGGGCGACAAGGCGTTGGCGTTGACGCCCGAGCTGCTTCCCGTTCTGAAAAAAGCGGGGGTGGTGGACTCCGGTGGCGTCGGACTGATGACGATCGTCAAAGGTTTTGCGGCGGAGTTGACGGGCGAAGAGATCCCCGACAGCATATCCGATATGGAGGCGCCTGCAACGGACGCGGATTTCGGCGACAATTCTGCCATTATCAATATGGATCTGGGTGAGATCCAGTACGCGTATTGTACGGAATTCTTTATTATTAATTTAAAGAAGAGCACGACGCTTTCGGCGATCGACCGTTTGCGCGAGAAGCTGATGGCGTTGGGCGACAGCGTTATCTGTATCGGAGATTTGGAGCTTGTAAAGGTGCACGTGCACACCAATCAGCCGGGCAAAGCGCTTACTTATGCGTTGGAATTGGGCGAGTTGGACAGACCCAAGATCGAGAATATGCTTGAACAGAACCGTCAGCTGAAAGCGAAGATGGAATCGGAAAAGAAAGAGATGGGTATGCTTGCGATCTGTACAGGTGCGGGGCTTTCGGACATTTTCCGTGATCTTTCGGTAGACAGGATTATCGAAGGCGGGCAGACGATGAACCCGTCGGCGAGCGACATCGCGGACGCTGCGAAGAAGATCAACGCGGAGCATATTTTCGTGTTCCCGAACAACAAAAATATTATTTTGGCTGCGGAGCAAGCGAAGAATCTTGTGGATAACAAGACGTTGCACGTGATCCCGACCAAAAACGTGCCGCAGGGCTTTGCGGCGGCATTAGAGTTCAACCCCGAGGCGAGCGCGGAAGAGAATAAGACGAACATGATCCACGCTTTGGACAATGTCAAGGCGGGTCAGGTGACGTATGCGGTGAGAAATACGACGCTCAACGGCTTCTCGATCAAGGAAGGGGACATTATCGGGTTGGACGATAAGAAGATATTGGCGAAATCGCATTCTTTGGAGGATACCGTATTAAAGCTGATCGGTCGCATGAAGGAAGATTTCCATCAGGTGATCACGCTGTATTACGGTGAAGAGGTAAAGGAAGAGGAAGCGGAAGCACTGTGCGCGTTGATTGCGGAGAAATACCCCGACTGCGACGTAGACTTCCACAACGGCGGACAATCGGTATACTATTATATCATGTCTTTGGAATAAATGCGGAAATAATGTATAAATATACACGGATATAAGCAAAATAAGCGGGAGAGGCGGCGGCGCGTTTCCCGCTTTTGCTTTCCTCCAGCGTTTCGGTAACGTTCCGTTGTATCAACACTGGAGGTCAAGGAACCAGCGTTCCGCTGGCCCAAGTTAAGGGTTAAGGGACGTGGTCCGTTGCGAGGTTTTAAGGGCGAGTAGCCTTTAACGGGTGTGGGCAGAGCCCACGAAATAAGCCTTCAAAAGCAAAGCTTTGCTTTGGGTTCTTCATAGCGTTGCAAAGCAACGCGTCAACGCCCAAGGCGTAATAGCGCAAGCGAAGCTTGCTTATAAAGGCATACGATGCGAGGGCTTTGCCCTCAACCTCCCACAAGAGGCAATGCCTCTTGACTCCAAACAGGAGAAATAAAATGAAACTTTCAGCGTTACGCGCGATTGGAGAAAAGCGCGAAAAAGAATTTAATAAACTCGGGATCCATGAGGCGGAAGATCTCGTGAAGTTTTATCCGCGCGCTTATCTCGACCTCACCGAGCGTTCTTCGCTTAAAAACGTCTATCATAACGATATAGTTCTCGTCGCTTGCGAGGTCACGCGGCTTGCCCCCGTCAATTTCACCAGCCGTCATAAGGTCGTTCGCGCGTTCTGCTCGCAGGACGGTTTTCCGTTTACCGTCGTCTGGTTCAATCAGCCCTACGTCGCCCAACAGCTCAAGCCCGGCGAATATCTTTTCTACGGCAGAGTCCAAAACAAATACGGTCAGGTTTCCCTCGTTAATCCCACGTTTGAAGAACTGGATAAAAACTACCGTTTGAAGGGTATCGTGCCTGTATATCCGCTTAAAGGCAAACTCAGCCAGAAGATCGTCCGCGCGGCGGTGAAAGAGGCGTTGCAACGCTCCGATCTCAACAGCGTAATCCCGTGGCAGATCGCAAAAAAATACGATCTTCCCCCCCTCGATAAAGCGTAT
>JBGVRF010000153.1:0-28257 GCA_045128175.1 Candidatus Scatosoma sp. | reverse complement strand
AATCGGGATCGGCATCGGCGTAAACGCGCTCCTTTCCCGTTGTCTTGGCGAAAAAAACGCCGAAAAGGCGGGTGCGGCTGCGGGCAACGGATATTTTCTCATGCTCGTCTTTTTTCTTATTTTTTTAGCGTTCGGTATTCTTGTCCTGACAACGGGGCTTTACTTTAACTCCTGCACGCAAAACGAAGAGGTCCGCGAGCTCGGCAAGACCTATCTCGGGATCTGCCTTATCTTCTCCTTCGGACAATTTCTTCAACTGACGGCAGAGCGTTGTCTTTGCGCCACCGGTCGCACCGGGCTTGCCATGCTGATGCAGATCAGCGGCGCTTTGACGAACATCGTTCTCGATCCCGTCTTTATTTTCGCCTTTGATCTGGGCGTTGCGGGCGCGGCAATCGCCACCGTACTCGGTCAATGCGTTTCCATGGGCGTGGGCTTGTTCCTAAACGCAAAGTGTAACAAAGAACTTTCCATCGCTCGCCGTCATTTCCGCCCCGATAAAACCATTCTCACCGAAATTTTCAAGGTCGGACTTCCCGCTGTCGTTTTACAATGTCTGCAATCGCTGACCACCCTCGTCTTTCAGCTCCTGTTCGGATTTCTATACGTCGGCGAAACCAAAGACCTGCTCGTCGGCATTTACGGTATCTATTACAAACTGCAATATTTTGTTCTTATGCTCGGTTACGGTTTAACGAACGCCGTCATTCCGATCGTTTCCTTTAATTACGGTGGAAAACAGCCCGAACGGGTACGAAAGACCGTTCTTTCCGCGCTCACAATGGGGCTGACGATCTCCCTGCTCGGACTTATCGTGTTCGAGGCTCTGCCCGCGCCCTTACTTCACCTTTTCAATGCCTCCGAAACGGTCACGCAAGCGAGCTTCAGCGAATTCTCCATCGGACTTATCATCATACGCGTCACTGCACTCTCCTTCCCTTTCGCGCTCAGCAACATTGTTTTCGCAAGCGTTTTTCAGGCGCTGGGTCAAGGAATGCGAGCCATGATCATCGCTCTGTTGCGCTTGCTGGTCGTTCTTGCTCCCGCGTGTCTGCTCCTCGGATACTTCGGCGGCGTAAACGCGCTGTGGTGGGGTTCGATCATCGCGGAAGCCGTTGCGCTTATCTATGCCGCGCTCGCATACCGAAATTCCAAAAACAAATTATTATCCCGATAAAAGCCGTCAAAAATACCCGTCGAGCATTTCGACGGGTATTTCTCTACTTTTATATTTTCAATCGTTAAAAGTCCTTTTTCGAGCCTTTAAAACCTTTTTACGAGCGATCTCTGTCCGCAAAATAGTCGATCTTCATCGCCTTTTTCACCTCGGCAAGTGTTTCCGCCGCCACCGCGCGCGCTTCTACGCTACCTTTATACAGAATATCCCAAACCGCATCGATATCCTTTGCCAGTTCTTCTCGACGGGTACGGATAGGTTCCAACGTTTCTTGCATGACGGCATTGAGAAATTTTTTCACCTTCATATCACCCAGACCACCTCGTTCGTAATGCGCTTTCAGCTCGTCCAGGTTCGCATATTCGGGAAGGTAGTTCTTGAAATGCTCTTCTGTCGAAAATGCGTCAAGATATATAAAGGTGGGATTGTTTTTCGTGTCTCCGGGATCGGTCACCTTGATGTGGTTGGGATCGGTGTACATACCCATGACTTTGCGTTTAATCTCGTCCGCGGGATCGGAAAGATAGATACAGTTACCGAGCGATTTGCTCATCTTCGCCATACCGTCCGTACCGGGCAGGCGCAAACAAGATTTGTTTTCGGGCAACACCGCTTTGGGCTCAACCAACGTTTCACCGTAAAGGCCGTTGAAGCTTCTGACGATCTCTCGCGCCTGTTCAAGCATGGGTAACTGGTCCTCGCCAACGGGCACTGTCGTTGCTTTAAATGCCGTAATGTCCGCCGTCTGCGACACGGGATAGGTCAAAAAGCCCATGGGAATGGACGTTTCGAAATTCTTTTGTTTCATCTCCGTCTTTACCGTCGGGTTGCGCTCCAAACGGGAAAGAGTGACAAGGTTCATATAATAGAATGTCAATTCGGTCAGCTGTTCCACGTACGACTGAATAAAGATCGTAGATTTTGCGGGATCAAGTCCGCAAGCGAGATAATCGAGCGCGACCTCGGTGATGTTTGCGCGCACTTTATCGGGATTGTCAAAATTATCGGTAAGTGCTTGCGCGTCTGCGATCATGATATAAATTTTATCGAATTTGCCGCTATTTTGCAGCTCTACGCGGCGTCTGAGCGAACCGACGTAATGTCCGATATGCAATTTCCCCGTAGGTCTGTCACCCGTCAAAATAATGTTTTTCATATTTTTCTCCTATTCTGTTTTCCTTCCCGTCAAGTAAAAACCGAACGCCGTTCACCTGTGTGCTTCCCTTTTGCATAAGCAAGGCGCGCATTGCGCATACTGCGGTCATGAAAAAGTATTCCGTTTATTTTGTAGCCATACTGCTAATTTGCGGAACGTTTTTGCTGCTGTGGGAAAACAGGCAACTAAACGGCCGCACGGCGACGCCCGCTTTATCCGAACGGCGCATTGAAAGAAGATTGCAACCGCGGGAGCTTCAGCCGGATTTATTGCCAAAATTTCAGTTTGCGCCGTAAATGTTGCGATATTTATACATGGCGGGCAGATATTCTTTCCCGTCTACTACGCCGTCCTCGATCGCCGCGATGATATCGTCCATCGTCACGACCGAATACACATCAATACCGAATTCCTTTTTCGCTTCGGAAACAGCCGAAAGCTCGCTGTTGAGTGCCTTTTCTCTGCGGTCGACGGAAATGATCATCCCGACAACCTTGACGTTTGCCGCTGCTTCCAGCTTAGGCAGAATCTCCCGCAAAGCCTTTCCCGAAGTCATGACGTCCTCAATAATAATCACCCGTTCGCCATCCTCCAGCTGTTTACCGACAAACAACCCGCCTTCGCCGTGGTCTTTTACTTCCTTTCTGTCGAAACAGTAATTGAGATCGGTCTCATAATTCTGATACAAAGCGATCGCCGTCGCCACGGAAAGAGGGATACCCTTATACGCAGGTCCTACCAGCGTATCCGCTTCAAGACCGTTGTCGTGAATACAAGCCGCGTAATATTCGCCGAGCTTCGCAAGCTGTTTGCCCGTCTTATAATTGCCCGTATTGATAAAATAGGGCGCGATACGGCCGCTCTTGAGCGTGAACTCGCCGAATTTCAGCACGCCGTTTTTGACCATAAAACGAATAAATTCCTGTTTGTACGTATATTCCATAAATAAAATCTCCTTATCGATTTGTAGTTTTCAGGTTGGCGCAACCTATCGCTTGCTTAAAGGGGGCTTTTCGTGAGCTCTGCCCACGCCCACAAGGAACTGAGTTCCTTGACTTCCAGGCTTGGTCCAACGGGGTACGCCAGAGTTGTTTATTTTCCGTTAAGTTGCAAAACGCCTGTCAATTCAGATACGTTTACGATGTTATGTTTATCACACCAATCGTTAAGCCCCTTGATGATCTTGGGCATTGCGTACGGATCGGTGAAATTCGCCGTGCCGACCTGTACAGCCGTCGCGCCCGCCATCAGGAACTCGATCGCGTCCTCCGCGCAAGTGATACCGCCCATACCGATCACGGGGATCTTGACCGCCTGCGAAGCTTCGTATACCATACGCACCGCGATCGGCTTTACGCCCGCGCCCGATACGCCGCCCGTATTGTTGGCAATGATCGGACGACGACGCTCGATGTCGATCGCCATGCCTGTCAACGTGTTGATAAGCGAAATACAATCCGCGCCGCCGCGTTCTGCAGCCCGAGCGTTTTCCGCAATGCTCTCTACATTGGGAGAAAGCTTTACGATCAAAGGCGTACTTTTCAAAGCGCTCGACGCATACCTGGTTACCGCCTCCACCGTTTCGGGCTTGATCCCGAACGCCATTCCGCCGCTCTTCACGTTAGGGCAGGAAATGTTAAGCTCTATCATATCCACGCGACCGTCCAGCTTCGCGCAAATGTTTGCGTAATCGTCCAGCGTTTTGCCTGCCACGTTCGCAATGACCGCCGTACCGGTACTTTTCAGCCAATCGAGGTCATGTTCGATAAAATGCTCCACGCCGGGATTTTGCAAACCAACAGCGTTGAGAATGACCCCGCGCGATTCCGCTATACGGGGGACGGGATTGCCGAGACGAGGTTCGAGCGTAAGCCCTTTCGTAGACACGCCACCAATCGCCCCGATATCGTAAAGTTCATTGAATTCGCGACCGAACCCATACGTACCCGACGCCGCAATGACGGGGTTTTTGAGGTGTACGCCGCAAAGAGTAACCGATAAATTCGCCATTATTTTTTCCTCTTCGATCCAATTCTATTAAAGAATAACTTCGTTCGCATTAAACACGGGACCGTCCTTGCATACGCGGGCGCGTTGACCGTTTGTCAAATCGCACACGCAAACAAGACAGGCGCCGATGCCACAGCCCATACGCTCTTCCAAAGACACGTAACATTGAAGACTTTCTTTCTCCACCAACGCCTTTAACGCGCGAAGCATAGGCGTAGGCCCGCAAGCCAACACTACGTCCGGACGATACCCCTTTTCGAGGTCCGCCGCAAAGGCTTGTACGGAATTCATTTGTGCGCCGTAACTGCCATCGTCCGTCACCGCAATGAATTTCGCCGCTTTTGCAAATTCTTCCACGCCGCAAACCGCCGCTTTATTGCGATAACCGATGTACGCCGAAACCTCTTTCGTCGTTGCGTATTCACGCAAAACGGAAATAAGCGGGAACACGCCCACACCGCCGCCGACAAGGGCAACTTTTTTCTCGTTTTCCTCTACGAAGAAGCCGTTTCCAAGCGGCATCAGGACGTTTAAACGCGTACCTGCCCCCATCGTTTTGAGTTTTTGCGTGCCTTCACCCTTCAGCTGATAACAAAACGTGACCTGTCTGCCTTCCGTTTTGCAGATGGCGATCGGACGGCGCAAAAGATGCGTACCGCCGACGGAGATATTGCCAAACTGTCCACAGCGAACACAGATATCCTCGTTCACTTCAAACGTTACCGCATAGATATTCTCGGCTATTTTTTCATTTTTGATGATCGTTGCAATGTAATCTTTCATAATATCCTTTACCTGCGCTTTCCTCAGCCCATTTTTCCGATGACCGCGCTGAGATCCTTCTGCATTGCGATACAAGCCGCGCGCGCCGCCTCATAATACGTACCGCCGTTCTTTTTATACGCGCACAGGATCCCACGAGAATTGTTGACCACACCACCGAGTCCGTTCGCGCCGAAACAGCTTTTCAGCATTTCCGCATTGCCGCCCTGCGCGCCATATCCGGGGATCAAGAAAAAGGTGTGCGGCAGCACCTCGCGAAGCCGCGCCGCCTCTGTTGGATGGGTCGCGCCAACCACCGCGCCGACCGCGGAATAGCCGTATTTGCCGACTGTGCTTTCGCCCCATTTCTCCACCAAACCGCCCATATACTCGTACATGGGTACGCCGTTTTCCAAAACCATGTTCTGAATCTCTGCGCCGGAAGGGTTGGAGGTCTTTACCAAAACAAAGATGCCTTTGTCGTATTTTTCGCACTCTTCTACGAAAGGCGCGATGCCATCCGTACCAAGATAACCGTTGACGGTAACGTAATCGGCAGGGAAAGCCTTCAACGCGTTGCCGTTGACGGAGGTTTCCCCGAGGAAGGTCTTTGCATAGCAAGCCGCAGTCGAGCCGATGTCGTTGCGTTTCGCATCCGCAATAACGACCAAGCCCTTCTCCGCCGCATATTTCAACGTTTCCTCATACGCTTTCATCCCCGACACGCCATACATTTCGTAATATGCGATCTGCACCTTTACGGAAGGCACGATGTCGTAAACGTTGTCGATGAGTTTTTTGTTGAATTCGAAAACGCGTTCTGCAACGCCGTCAAACGTTTTTACACCCTCTTTCATATTATCGGGCAAATAATCGAACAACGTATCCAAACCTACGCATGTAGGGTTCTGCATGGCAATAATACCTTCGATCAGTCTATCCGTTATCATAATCTTTTTTCTCCTATTGTTTTATTATTCAACGCATACCTGGTATGCCCTTTTTTATTTATGCCTGATATTTTACTTCGCCGTCCACGACAGTATATTTGACCGAACCAAACAACTCGTAGCCGCCGAAGGGACTGTTCTTGCCCTTGCTGACGAATTTTTCGGGCTCGACCACCCACTTTTCGTCAAGGTTTGCAATGGTCAGATCCGCGACTTTGCCTTCCGCGATCTCGCCGCCTTCCAGCCCCAAGATCCGCGCGGGCGCGGCGGACATTCTGTCCGCGATCTCGTTCAAGGTCAACACGCCTGCCTTATACAGATAGGTGATCGCAAACCCGAACGACGTTTCGATGCCGCTGATACCGAACGCCGCAAGGTTGTATTCCACGTTTTTATCGTCCGCATGATGAGGAGCGTGATCGGTCACGATGCAATCGAGGGTGCCGTCTTTGAGTCCCTCGAGGATCGCCTGCTTGTCGATCTCCTCGCGGATAGGCGGATTGACTTTCGTATTCGTATCATAGGTACGTACGATCTCGTCCGTTACCGAATAGTAGTGCGGACAGGTCTCCGCCGTGACCTTGATCCCTGCCTTTTTCGCGTCGCGGATCATACGCACGCCACTATACGTGGACACGTGGCAGATATGCACAGGCGTATCCAGCGTTTCCGCAAGTGAGATCTCCCGCGCGATGATGACGTCCTCCGCCGCTCTGGGGATCCCCTTCAGCCCTGCGATCGTTGCACTGAGTCCTTCGTGTACCACGCCACCGTCCACAAGGTCCTTATCCTCGCAATGGCACAAACATTTGATTCCGAAACCTTTCGCGTATTCCATGGCAAGGCGCATCAGTCTGGCGTTCTTTACTGCAACGCCGTCGTCGGAGATTGCAACAGCGCCCGCCTTCTTCATGCTTGCTATACCCGCCATCTCTTCGCCTTTCAAGCCCTTTGTAATCGCACCGATGGGATGGATCTTGCAGAGCCCCACCTCTTTCGCGCGCGCTTTGATATACGTCACCACAACCTTATTATCCGTTACGGGATTGGTGTTGGGCATACAGCAAATCTGCGTAAAACCGCCCTTGACCGCCGCCTTTGCGCCGCTTTCGATATCTTCCTTTCTCTCAAATCCCGGTTCGCGAAGGTGTACGTGCATATCGATCAAGCCGGGGAAAACGTGCAACCCCGTCGCGTCGATCTCCTTATCCCCGTTCGCGGGAATATTGTCCGCAATCTTCACGATCTTACCGTTTTCCACAAGAATGTCTTTCTTTTCTACGGAATTTTTTAAAACTACGTTACCGTTTCTTACGATCATTTGCTTGTCCTCCTTACGCCTTTCTCGCCTCATTCAGCAGCGTCAGCGCCGCCATACGCACCGCTACGCCCGAAAGAACCTGATCCTCAATGTGGCTACGCTCGTGATCGATCACGCCGCTTGTCAGCTCCACACCGCGGTTTACGGGTCCGGGATGCAATACGATTGCGTTCGGTTTCGCATATTCGAATATCTTTTCATCTACGCCGTAGTTTGCCGCATACTCGCCCAAAGACGGGAAATTACCCGCCTGCTGACGCTCGAGCTGGATACGTAAACCCATCACGACGTCCGCGCCGTCCAAAGCTTCTTTTCTCGAAGAGCAAAGCTTTGCGCCCAACTGATCGATCCCTTTCGGGATCAACGTTTCAGGCGCGTACATCGTTACCTCCGCGCCCATTGTTTTCAAACCGAAAAGGTTGGATTTCGCCACGCGCGAGTGCTTGATATCGCCGAGAATCGCCACCTTTAAGCCCTTGAGCGTACCGAAGGTCTCGCGCATCGTCAGCATGTCCAACAGCGCTTGCGTAGGATGTTCGTTCATGCCGTCCCCCGCGTTGAGCACGCTTGCCTTGACCGTTTTCGCAAGGAGATAGGGCGCGCCACCCATCGGATGCCGAATGATAATGAAATCGTTTCTTTGCGCGTCAAGCGTTTTACCCGTATCCACAAGCGTTTCGCCCTTCGCCACGGAAGAATTTCCCGCCACGATATTGATCGTCGTTGCGCCGAGGTATTTTGCCGCCTGTTCAAAGCTGGTGCGCGTTCTTGTACTGTTTTCGTAAAAAAGCACGGTCACCGTTTTGCCTTCCAGGTTGGACATTTTCTTTTCCCCGCGCCTGATGCGGTTTTTGAATTCCTGCGCCAGATCGAGGATCTCCGTGATCTCGGACGCGGATGCGTCGATCAATCCCAATAAATCTTTTCTTTTGAGCATATTCTTCTCCTTGTATAAAATACCTTAAAAAAGGTCTTGGACAGCGTATGCCCAAGACGGAATTTTGCGAAAATAACGTTCGCCGATAGGATTTTTGTTTCGTCTTGTCGGCATCGGCGCGTTTCCGCCGATTTTTACCAACTGATATTATAGCACTTTTTTTCAAAGTTGTAAAGGGTTCGAACGCAAAAATCGAATAAGTTTTTATTTTCAATACGTTTTTTATGAAAAAGCTCTATTGCAACATATGGTTTTCGAAATAATTCGGTCGGTGATAACACGACAAGATAATGATATCGTATGAAAACTGAAGGATACGTCTGTCCCTTACGCATCTACCGAATAAAGTGAGAAAAACGAACGTAGCCGAGTGTATCTTTGTATAAATTTTGGGATTTTTTAAAACCGAGATACACTCCACTCACTATCACTCGGTCGGTATGACGATTTATAAAGGCTATCGCTTAAATAAAGCTATGCCAAAATAGACCGATGAACGGCAATGCGCGTTTCCATGATGTTAAAATCAATAGATCTTGATCAATTTAAACCCTACCTTATCGCAGGAAGTAAGGTGATATTCCACGCCGTTCCTCTCCGCACGCAGGGGAAAATACGCCGCGCCGTGGATATGCCCGAACACGACCTTCTCCACGCCGTTCTTTTCGAACAACTCGGTAAACAACGTTTCTTCCGTTTTTAGGCTGAAGGGCGGATAATGGATCATCGCGAGCTTTTTATCCCCTTCCTGCGCCAGGCGATCGGCGTCGAGAAATGCCAAGCGAAACCGCTCCGCCTCGCGCAAATACAGCTTTTGATCCTGCTCGGTATAATCGGGGCTGCCGGGACAAGTCCACCCGCGCGAACCAACGATAACAAGCTCCCCGATCCGTACGCTGTCCGTCTGCAAAAACACAAAGCTGTCGTCGGGCGCGCTGTCGCGTAGCTTTGTGATACCGTTCCACCAATAATCGTGATTGCCGCGAATAAATACTTTTTTCCCGGGCAGCTCGGCGATCGCGCGCAAGTCCACGAGAGCGTCGGAAAGCTTCATCGCCCAGCTGATGTCGCCGGAGATGAGCACCACGTCGTTGGATTTTACCTTTTCCCGCCAATCGGTTTTGATCTTTTCGAAATGCCCTTCCCAGCCTGCGCCGAAGATATCCATCGGCTTCGCCGCCGCGCCCGAAAGGTGCAGATCGCTGATTGCATAAACGTTCATAATTTTATTATAGCAGTTTTTTCTCGAAAATGCAAGATTTTTTCGGTGGCGTTGCAGATAAAAGGAAAAAAGTGGAGCCGCCGCCCCACTTTTTCAGTCTATTGTTCTATCTTCGCCGTTTTGGGTGTAACCACCGCTTTTCCGCTCGAATATAACAATTCAATGTCATTCGCTTGAGCATATACGATAAAAGACCGCTTTTTGACAAGCGGTCTTTTTTTAAAACAAAGCTCAGTTGTTGCACTTGCACGCGCCGGGGCGGGCTTGGGGATACAGAGGCAGTTCGAAAAATCCTGCACAGACCTCTTGCGAATATTCCTGCGCGGGCGGGATCACGCAATACCCGTACGAAGGCACAAGCAATTCTACCTGCATAGCGATCTTGATGATGACCGTACTGCAAAGGCTGACGATAAAGCCCTTACAAGAATCTTCATACGTACCCTCGGGCGCGACGACGCTGACCACCGCTTTTACAGTAAAGGGCATAATCGAAGGCGAAGGAACGTACAAAAGCACGTCAATGGGCATGGATACGGTTGCCGTTGCGCAACCGTCTACGCCGTTTGCGTCGGTGTAAAGAACCTCGACGGGGATACAAACGGTCGCCTGCACACGTGCGCAAGGTTTATCAGCCTGACGTTCGATGTTGAGATTGGTGACTTTTGCCTCACTGGTCGTCGAACGCGCGCTGACAAAAGTCAAGGGATATGTAGGGCAAGCGGGCGAAAGGTCGGAAAGCGTCAGCATATAATTATCCAGCTGGCTTTGCTTGATACAGGCGTCGAATATCTTTTCCGCCTGGATACACACCTTTTCCGTCAAACCGTTCAACGGATTGCCCGTGAGCGTACCCGGGCATTTATCCGATTGGAAATTGGAATAAAAGGACATGGTTTACCTCCTTGTCACGAATATATCCGAAAAGGCGTTCCGCCTCTGTTTTCGGGTGTTCGCGTTATCGTTACTTATTATATTGTATTCCGTCGCCCCGTCCTTTTGTGCCTGTCGGCTTTAAATAATCACCCGCATTCCGATATAGAAAACGTCGGTGCCGTTGAGCAGACGAAAGCGTTCGTCACTGCCGCAAAGAAGGGTTTTCGTGTCCCCTGCCTGTACAGTGTACGCATTGCCTTTTTCGTCCGGGATACGCAGTATCCGACCGGCATGCGGTTCTTCCGTCAGACCGTTGCAAAGAACGAGTTTTCTTTCCGCGACCGAAAATGCCGCTGCGATCTCGCGCAAGCTCTGCCCCTCTTTCACTTTATAATATTTTACCGTTTTCAGTTTTAACATGATACGTAAATATATGCGTTATACGAGAATTTTATGTATGTCCGCGCGCATGGTTATATTTTTCCTTAACAGCTCGTACAATAAATTATGAACACAGTAAAGAACCGCGTTTTTACAAACGCAACCATTGTCACGGCGCTGTCCATTGCCGAACGGGGACTGGGATTTTTATACCGCATTGTACTCTCTCGGCTGATTGGCGCGGAGGGGTTGGGGCTGTATCAGGTCTCACTTTCTCTTTTCTCCCTTTTTCTCACGATCGGTACGGGAGGAATCCCCATCACCGTATCGCGTATGATCACCAAAAGCAAAGCGGAAAAAGATCCGCGCGGCGAAAGCGGCGCAGTGACGGCGGGCTTGACGCTTTGTCTGCTTCTGACTCTGCCCGCTTGCCTTATCTTCGGTTTCTTCGGAGATAAATTCGGATTCCTGTTTTCCGACGAGCGTTGTTTCGGTGTTTTTCGCATCCTGCTTTTAGGCTTGTGTATCACCTCCGTTTACGCAGTATTAAGAGGTAGCTTCTGGGGCAATAAACAATTTCTCCTGCCATCTATCCTCGAGATCGCGGAAGAAGCCGTAATGGTCATCGCCGGCGTGTTGCTTCTGCAAAACGTTGACAGCGCGGCGTCAGGCGCGGAAAAAGCGGCTTGGGCAGTCGTTATTTCCTACGTCTTTTCCTTTGTCGCTTCCACGCTTTGTTTTTTCTTCCACGGCGGTAAGCTTTCTACGCCGAAAAAATCCTTAAAACCGTTGCTCAACGCAACCCTGCCCCTTACGTCCGTCCGCGCAAGCGGTTCTTTGGTCAACTCCGCTGTCGCGGTTTTGTTACCTGCCATGCTCATCCGTGCGGGCTATGGAGAGACGGAAGCCTTAAAGCTATTCGGCATAGTTTCGGGTATGGCAATGCCTATTCTCCTTATTCCCTCTACCATCATCGGCTCGATCTCACTCGTGCTGATGCCCGAACTATCGGAAGATTTCTACACGAAAAATCTGCAACGGTTACGTAAAAACGTCAATCGCGGACTGCGATTCACCTTTCTCGTCGCCTGCGCACTGCTCCCCTTTTTCTATGCGCTTGGCGCAGATATCGGCAAAATCGCGTTTTCCAACGCCGAAGCGGGCGAGATCATACGAAAAAGTTGCCCCATTCTTTTGCCGATGGGTCTGACCATGATCTCTACCAGCATACTCAATTCCATGGGTTTTGAAAAGCAGACTTTTCTTTACTATTTCATCGGAGCGGCCGCTATGCTGCTTTGCATTCTGTTTTTACCGTCTGTCTGCGGCGTATACGCCTACACGATCGGATTGGGCGCAAGCTATGTTCTGACAGGGCTTTGCAACCTTATCTTTTTGCATAAAAAATGTAATATTTTTAAAAAACAACGGGGGCAGGTACGAGATCACGGCTTTTTTGTTCCTCTTATCGCCGTGTTGCCGATCGCCCTTCTCGGACAGATTTGCAACGTATTTTTTAAAAATATTTTCGGCGAGATCTTCGCTTTTCTCCTTACCGCGCTTTTGCTCGGGCTAGTAACGGCGATCTTTTATATCGCAATGGATATCCTGCCGATCAAAAATCTTTTCCGTCCCCTGAAAGCGCGAAAAAAGCAAAAAGTATAACACACTTTGAAACATTCAATATATGCATTTTTTTGCTTTTTGTCCTCTTTTTTATATATTTTACGTAAATCCCCCCTTTTCGCCCTTGACTTTATCGTCGAGAAATAGTAAAATAATAGTGTACTTTATTATAGAAAGGAGATCATTATGGGCTACAAGACCAGAGAATGGCGTAACTCCATGCGCGTGACGCTGGATTACAACAACATGACTGACAAATTTTTAGGTGACAAGGGCTTCACCGATCGTGAACTTTCCTCGTATTCGGCAAAAGCGGCCGCCGCTTTCAAATACGTTAAAGAAAACAGAGGTAAAGACGAATTGTACATGGGATGGACGGAGCTCCCCTATAATCAGAAAGAGATCATAGCGGACATTTTACAGACCGCGAAAGACGTAAGAAAAAAATTCCAATATTTCGTAGTACTCGGTATCGGTGGAAGTGCGCTCGGTCCTATCATGGCGTTTAACGCACTTTGCCATTTACATTATAACGATCTGCCCAAATCCAAGAGAAAAGGACCTAAATTCTACGTTGAAGACAACGTTGACCCGGTACGTATGCGCGACCTGCTCGACGTTATCGAACCCGAAAAGACCTGCTTTAACGTCATATCCAAATCGGGCGCGACCAGCGAAACGATGACGCAATATCTTATCATCCTCGACCAGTTGACCAGAGCGGGCGTCAATGTCAAAGAGAACGTTATCTTTACGACGGATGAAAAGAAGGGTAACCTGAAAAAGATCTCCGACGAATGTGGCGGTATCAAGAGCTACGTTCTCCCCGACGGCGTCGGCGGACGGTTCTCTCAGCTTTGCCCCGTGGGCTTGCTCCCCGCGGCAGTGCTCGGTATCGATATCAACGGATTGCTTGCAGGCGCAGCGTATATGGACACCGTTTGTAACAAACCCGCTATGCGCCATAATCCCGCGCTGATGTCCGCAGTATTACAAATCGCAGCTATGGAACAGGGTAAAAATATCGGCGTCATGATGCCCTATTCGGATAACCTCAAATATCTTGCAGACTGGTATTGCCAGCTTTGGGCGGAATCTCTCGGCAAAAACGAAACGCTCGACGGAACACCCTGCAACGTCGGACAGACCCCCGTTAAAGCACTCGGTGCGACAGATCAACATTCGCAGGTGCAGTTGTATACCGAAGGACCTTACGATAAAGTAACGACCTTCCTTTCCCTTAAGAAATATGCCTGTGAAATGCCCATTCCTCATGGTTGCGAAAACATTCCCGACGTGGCATTCCTGGGCGGTCATACGATGGAAGAGCTTATTCAGGCGGAAAACGCCGCTACCGCGTACGCACTGACGAAAGCGGGCAGAATGAATTATACGATCTGGATCCCCGAGCTTAATGCATTCACCCTCGGACAGCTTCTGTTCTTCTTCGAATTGCAGACGGCATACGCAGGCGCGATGCTCAACATCAACACCTTCAATCAACCCGGCGTAGAGGAAGGCAAAAAAGCCACCTTCGCGTTGCTCGGCAAAGCCGGTTACGCGGAAAAGAAAAAGGAACTCGACTCTTTGCCCGAAAAAGATCGCAGACATATCATCTGAGTTTTCATCATACTATTACAAATCGAGCCACCCGCCAACTGCGAGTGGCTCTTCGTTTTTATTCGTTTTTATTCGTTTTCTAAATGTGGTATTTGAAGTCAAAGCCCTCTCCGATATATTTTTTCTCAGCCAACGCAGAGTTTTATAAACTGCCCGATCTCACTTGCAAAAAATGTAAAAATATGTTATACTATTTATATTAAGAAAGCCTATGTCCCAATAAACAGTTGATTAGTAAAAAATTTATTTTTACGGTTTGACGAGGAAAATATAAGAAAGACAAGCGTTTTGCGAGGGCGCATATCCTCTGCGATATGTAACCGAACATAACGAGTCGTATTTCGCCGTATTTTTCCGGCAAAAATCAACCGAGTATTGTGACAGAGCCTTAAGAAAAATAACGCATACGGCGAGGAAAAAACGTGGCGAAATTATATTTTAAATACGGCGCAATGGGTTCGTCGAAGACGGCAAACGCTCTTATTACGAAATTCAATTATGAAGAACGCGGGATGAAAGTATGGTTGATCAAGCCCTCCATTGATATCCGCGACGGCGCGGACGTCGTGCGGTCTCGTATTGGTTTGGAAGCGCGCGCCGACATCATCACCCCCGACAAGGATCTGTTCAAGGAATATCAAAAACACAGCGATTGCCACGTGGTCATCGCCGATGAATGTCAGTTTTTCAGTGCCAAACAGATCGACCAGCTACGCCGTATCGTTGATATGCTACATATCCCCGTTCTGTGTTACGGCCTTCGCACCGATTTCCTTACGCATTTGTTCGAGGGGAGCCGTAGGCTGTTCGAGGTGGCGGATTCCGTAACGGAGATCAAGACCATTTGCACCTGCGGAAAAAAGGCAATCGTAAACGCGCGTATCGACGAAAACGGCAAGATCGTCACACAAGGCGGGCAGATCCTGATCGGCGGAAACGATTCGTACGTGGCGATGTGCCACAGTTGCTGGATCAACGCCATTGAAGAAGAGAGCCTTATCTGAGAGGACGTCATGCAAAAATTACTCATCGTCGACGGTAGCAATCTGCTTTTTCAGATGTTTTACGGTATGCCGTCGAGAATACTCAATAAAGACGGAAAAGCCATTCACGGTGTACTGGGTTTTGTAGGTGCGCTGTTAAAGATCGTCCGTATGCAACGTCCTACCCATCTGCTCGTTCTTTTCGACGGCGAACACCACAACGACCGCAAGGATATCGACCCTGATTACAAGGCAAACAGGCCCGATTTTTCGACAATGCCCGAAGAGGAAACTCCTTTTTCACAGCTGCCCGACATATACGTAGCGCTCGATCATCTGAAGATCGCGAGAATGGAAACAACGGTATGCGAAACGGACGACCTGATCGCCGCTTACACCCTCCGTTACGGCAAACAAATGCAGATCGTCATCGCCTCTTTCGACAGTGATTTTTTTCAGCTGATAAACGAAAACGTCTGCGTTTTGCGTTACCGAGGCGACAATACGCTCTTTTGCGACAATACGTATATCCGAGATAAATTCGGTATCTCCCCCTGCCAATACGCAGATCTCAAATCCTTAACGGGTGACAACGCCGACAATATCAAAGGCGCAAACAAGATCGGACCGAAAACTGCCGCAATGCTTCTGAACGAATTCGGCGACCTGCGCGGGATCCTCGAACACGTCGATTCCATAAAAAGGCCGTCTGTCAAAGTCTCGATCGCGGAGGCTGCCGAAAGGCTACTGAAAAACCAACGTCTGATCACGCTTGACGACAAAGCCACATTACCTTTTACAATCGAAAAATTGGGTTTCGAATACAACGGCGCGACCACGAACGAGGTGTTGACCGCCATTGGCGTAAAATAAACGATACGCAAGCATAAAAATCACGGGAAGCAATCAACCTCCCGTGTTTTTGTTTTTTTATTTTTATCTTCTATGCAGGGAAGAAAAGCCGAATGAGTTTCACGACAAAAGCGCCTGTCGGATACAGCATGAAAAACGCCACGACGACGACGGACAACGCCACCGCCGCCCATTTGATCACGGGCGCAACCCCTTCCACCAGTCTCGTCTTTTTCACAACAAACGCCACCGCGCACAGCCCAACGATCGAGACTGCCGCGCCCACCGCCATATATTTTACATATGGTGATCTATAAACGAATTCCACAACATTTTCGCCCTCTTCAAGCTCCACGGACAAGAAATGAATGTCATTGTCGATCAGCTCCGCTTCCTTGCCGTTCACCGTTACGGTATATCCTTTCGAAGCCACGAAATTCAGAAACAGACATTCGCCCGCGCTCGCGTTTTCGACCCGCGCTGTAATCTTGCCGGCTCCGACCTTAATCTGCGCCGCGCGTTCCCAAAGATATTCGCTCAGCTCGCTTGCGGTTTCGTAGGTGACTACGTCCGATTTGGCGCTGCCCGTCACCGATTTCATTTCCGAAAGTTCTTTGCCCCGAAGGAATTTATACAACGCCGCTTGGTTTGCTTTACGGTAGGAAGAATTTCCCTCGTTCGGCTTTTCGAGTCGGAATTCTCCGCTCGGTAAAACGTAGCCGTTGGGGAACACGATCGTATTTTCGAAGATGTAATAATCATCTTCCATCAACGGTACCTCGTTACCTTCCGCATCCAGCACGGGATCGCCGTTTTCGTCCTTTTCAGCCACGAGCTTCAGATATTTTTTCTTCGCGCTGTCCGTTTCCAAAGCAGTTTTCTGATTGGCGGGAACGAAGAAATATTTATACCCCAAAAACGCGTCGCCCAGCTCTGCGCTGTGAATGGTTTTCGTCGACCCGTCCTTCCAATCCGCGTGCGCGCTCTTTAAGCTGTTCTGCCCGTTGCCCATATAGCCGAGCAATTGATAAATGGCAAAATTGTCCTCATCGATAACGGAAGAGAACACGCTGAACGAATTTGCATCTCCTGTAAACGGCGCATCCGCAGGCACCTTATCCCGATAATCCTTTACACGGAAGTAGGCAAGATCACCGTTTTCGTCCATCTCCATTGCATTGAGCTGCGCGTTGAGGCTTTGATACGTGCCCATCGTCACGTGTTGGGTACTGCGGTTACCGATCACGATCTGGTTATTATAAAACAGCACCTGCGTGGCAACCACAACGATCAGAGCAAAGGACAGCCAGCGGGGGCTGATCTTTTTCTTGCCGACCAAAATACAGCCGAACAGCGTTACGATCCCGACAATAACAAACGGCACCGCAACGACTTCCGCGCCGCCAAGCGAGTGCGCAAATTTAGAAGAAAAGCTTTTGATTGCGCTGAGCATATCCGAATCGCTGATAAAATTGCTCCAAATCTCTTTATACCGATCGCCCGTAGTAAAAAAGAACATCACCACTGCCGCGATGATCGCAAGAACCGCGATCCCCAATATCCAGCCAACCTTTTTCTTGTTTGTTTTCAGGTGCGGATTTCCCTTTTCAAACGGAGCATATTCATGTGTGGAAACAACCTGCATTTCTTTTTCTTCCCCCGTCGGTTCCGCAATGTTTTCCGATCCATTTTCTTCATTCAACGCAACCCTGTCCCATTCGTTTTGCGGTTCAAACGCCATTTCTTCCACTTTGAACACTTGAAAGAGCGGCGCGCCGTCGTAAGCGCATTTCGGCTTGTAACACAAGCCTTCGATCGCAAGACAAGCCCCGCCGAGAAAATAGAGCGCGTTCAAAAAGCCGAACCGCAGCGCATAGGACATATACGAGCCCATGTTGAGAAGGAGCATCGATTCGTCTACGACTACCGGCCACATGGTAAGCGCGCCCGCAACCAACATAAATTTGAACATCGGCTTTTTATAGCTTGTCTTATACAGCCAAACCAATGTCAAAAAGACGAAAACGGAATCGGTCATGATATACGTCATTTTCTGATAGATAGACGTTGAATATTTATCGATAAATTTCGAAGAATCGAAAACGTCGGGCTGTCCGTCCGTCAACGTATAGCCAAACCAGAAATTATCAAACAAGCCGCCCCCTCGCGCGCTACGTAAAAACGCCATCAACGCAGGCACTAAAATCGGTAAAGCGATCAACAATGCAACCACAAATGCAAGGCACAGGTATGCGACGAACTTATTTCTGCGCTCCTTTTCCACACAGAGAAGCCCGTATGCGACAAGGGTCGGAAAGACAATGAACATGGAAAAACAGGCGATAGAAAAACAAGTGTATATACAGCAAGCAACAAGAATGGAAAAAGGCAAAAACTTGTCCGTTTTGACAAAATGCTTGAACGCGCCCACCGCAAAAGGCAGGTAAATGAGAAAATCCATCCAGTTGATATAAGTGTTGGAAACGAACGTATATCCGCAATAGGCATACGCCACTCCTATCGCGATGCAGATATAATCGGGAATCCCTTTAAACAGCTTTTTGGCAAACCAAGTTCCCGCAACGGCGACCCCCGCCAGCTTGCAACCGAGCACGATACTTGCCGCCCTGCTGACCATACCGTCGCCGAGGACCAAGAAAAGAAAGCTGAACGGGCTGACGAAGAAATATAAAAACGTGCCCGTTACGTCTGCGCCGCCCGCGATCGCATACGAATAGAACAGTGACGATTTCCCGTCCAGGACGTCGAAAAGATGCTCGATAAACGGACAGATCTGCGCGGACAAATCGTAACTGGCTATGGTGTACGAGTCGCCAAAAGGGAACACTTTATACCGATACAACGCCACCAGATAGATAACGATAACGAGTATCGGCGCAAAAAACATCGCGTAATTCCGATCGAAAAACGCGTCTATCCGTTTTCCCCAGCTCTGCTTCTTTTTCTTTTCCGCTTCCGCGTTACGTTCTGTCAGGCTCTGCTCCATATGCTTTCTCCAATACACCTTTTGATAATTATAGACAGAAAACAGAGCGTTTCCGTCACGTCAAAAAACAAATTATTCAAAAATTTTTTTGTTAAAGAAAAACGGGCGAAGCGCGTCCGCCCGTCTTTGGTTTATCGTACATTATACGTGATCACAGGTATACAACCCGCAAATATAACAGGGCTCTACGCCTTCGGTGATACACTCCGGACAAGCGTAACAGCCGTATACTGGCTCGTACATCACGTCCTCGGTCGCGCCACAGAAATAGCAAACCGTTCCCCACTCTGCGTAACAAGCGTCGCAAAGCGTTGTGTCGTATTCCTCACGATAGGTCACATCCGCAGAAGTTTCAAAACACATCCAGCACATCTCATAACCGTACGTGGAATAGCAATCGTCGCAGAGATACGCGTCGTAGTCTTCGCGGTAGGTCACCGTAGCATCCTCCAACGAGCTGCCGTAGCAGCCAACGCACTGATATACTGCCTTAGCCCCTTCGGGCAATGCAATCGTAACAGAGTCCTTGCAGAATTCCGAAAGCGTAGCCTTCGCGGAAAACTTATACGTATCCGTATTTTTCACCGTCACATCCACACCCAACCCGAAGATCAGCGCGTCGATAGACGAATCTTTGTTATAACGGATACCCGTCTTCGCGTACAATTCTTTCGCGTTCATTGCACCGAATATTTCCAACATATCTCCCGTCACGCCTACGTCCTCCAACGTCGTGGAGGAAAGCAACGTTTTGATATCGCCCGTAATATCCGTCAAAGTAAGAGGCTCCGTTTCGACGACGGCGCTGTCAGAAGAACCGTCGGAGGAAGCGTCCCCTTCTCCCGCCGTATCGTCCGTCGGCATAAATTCCGCCAACAGATCGTCTACGCTATACGCACCATACTCTTCGACGATCGCGTTAAAATCGAACGCCGCGATCTCTTTCACAACGTCTGCGCCGAAATATTCCGTCAACGTCGAATATACCGTGGGATTGAGCATCAGATAATCTTTATATTCCTGAATACCCATTTTGAACTCCGCTTCAAACTTTTCATCCAGCTCGGTATACGCTTCCGAAACCGTATACGCGCCGTAGGTCGCGATCTCATCCAAGATCACCGCACAGGTGGTTGCCGTTTTCCCCTCGGGCGCAGCCTCCACAAGCAGTTTATCGATAAATTCTTCCAAAGTCGTATCCAAGTTCAACATTTTTACAAACAGCGTAATATCGTTGACCGTTTTCGCCGCGTCGTATTTGAGCATCATCGCGCCGTCTTCCACGACTGCTTCGCTGGAAATGAGTCCGTTGATGAACGAATCGATATCCGCGCGACCGAAAGAAATATCCGAATCCTCCATGACGCCACCGATAACGCCGAAAATCTCTTCGAGCGCTTCCTCGCTCAAGCCCGTTTCTTCCAAGACGGCGTAAAAATTCTGCCCCTCGGCATAATATGTATTTTCCGCCGCATCGTACTTATAAACGAACCCGTCGATAAAATAAACGGTCGTTTCTTCCCCGTCGGACGCCAGCTCCAGCTTCATATCAGCGCCTTTTTCCGTAAACGAAAGCAACGCTTCGCCCGAAATAGCGATCTCACTCACGCTCGCCTCAAACGTAAGCTTTGCAGATTTTGCCTGCCCGAATAGATCGGTCACATTTTCCGCTTTTACAAGATTCGATGTATCGGGCGTGACGCCCCCGCTATCGCTTGTAGCCGGATTTTCGCTTGTCGGATTGGACGCAGAACCTCCGTCGCCCATGTTGACCACGATACAGCCCGCGTTGGATACCGCAAAGCCCAGACACAGCAAAAACGCCGCCGCCTTTTTCCATACTTTCATAAATAATCCTCCTGTTTTGTGTTTTCTTACAGCAATCGCCGTCCTCCAAAAAACAATATCCCTAATTTCGTAACTGCATTATATCATACTTTATTCGTCTTGTCAATAATTAAGTAAAATTTTTCCAACATTTTCACAATATTGTCAATTTCATTCTATTGTATACATACAAAAGCAGAACGGCGAACCGTCCTGCCTTGTCTTTATCCTTTGTTTTTGATATATTCGTCGATCGCCTGCGCAGCAACTTTTCCCGCGCCCATCGCTTTAATAACGGTAGCAGCGCCCGTTGCCGCGTCGCCGCCGCAATATACCCCATCGATAGAGGTTTTCCCCACCTCGTCCACCGCGATCTCGCCGCGACGGAGCGTCTCCAACCCCGGCGTAGTGTCCTTGATCAAAGGATTGGGCGACGTACCGAGCGACATGATCACACAATCGACGGGGATTGTGAACTCGCTCCCCTCGACCGCTTTCGGGGAACGACGACCGCTTTCATCCGGTTCGCCCAGCTCCATGCGGATACACTCGATCCCGTTCACCCAACCGTAGGCAGGATCCCGCGGATCATTTACAGGAGTGGGCAAAATGCGCGTGGGATTAGTCAAAAGATCGAAAACGATCCCCTCTTCTTTCGCGTGTTCGATCTCTTCGCGACGGGCGGGCAACTCCTCCTCGCCGCGACGGTAGATGATATGCACCTCTGCGCCTAACCGCTTCGCCGTACGCGCGGCGTCCATCGCAACGTTTCCGCCGCCCACGACCGCCACGCATTTGCCGCGCTGGATCGGCGTATGGCTGTCCGTTCTGTACGCCTTCATGAGATTGGAACGGGTCAAAAACTCGTTCGCGGAATACACCCCTTTCAGACTCTCGCCGGGAATATTCATAAACTTCGGAAGCCCCGCGCCGCTACCGATGAACACCGCTTCGAAGCCGTATTCTTCTTTCAACTCCTCGATCGTGATCACGCGGCCGATGACCATATTCGTTTCGATCTTCACCCCCAGCGCTTTCAGATTATCCACTTCTTTTTGTACGATCGCCTTGGGCAGACGAAACTCGGGTATCCCATACACCAAAACGCCACCCGCGACGTGGAACGCCTCGAACACCGTCACTTCGTAGCCCAGCTTCGCCAAATCGCCCGCGCAGGTAAGCCCTGCGGGTCCCGAACCGACGATCGCCACCTTATGCCCGTTGAAAAGCGCAGGCGTAGGCTTTTCCGTCGCGTGTTCGTTATGCCAATCAGCAACGAACCGTTCCAGCCGACCTATACCGACCGCCTCGCAACCCGCCTTGATACCACGGGTACATTTGCCCTCGCATTGCGTTTCCTGCGGACAGACGCGGCCGCAGACCGCAGGCAAAGAGGAATCCTTCGCAATGATCTGATATGCGCCTTCAAAATCCCCTTCCGCAACTTTCGCGATAAATTCCGGGATCTTGACATTGACGGGACAAGCCGCTACGCAAGGACGGTTTTTACAGCCGACACAGCGTTTCGCTTCGTCGATTGCCATTTCCGCCGTATAACCGAGCGCAACCTCGTCAAAGTTTCCGTTCCGAACAAGCGGATCTTGCGTCGGCATGGGATTTTTCAAAGGATTCATATTGAATTTAGGAGCCATATCATTCCACCTCCTTTTTGAAGAGCTTGCAAGCCGATTCCCGTTCGCGCGCTTCGAATTCCGCGTACGTTCTCGAACGGCTCATTGCCTCGTCAAAATCGATCTCGTGGCCATCGAATTCGGGACCGTCCACGCACGCAAATTTCATTTTTCCGCCGACGGTAAGCCGACAGCCGCCGCACATACCCGTACCGTCGATCATGATCGGATTCATGCTGGCAATCGTCTTTACATCGTACGACTTCGTTGCCGCGCAAACGAATTTCATCATGATCAAAGGCCCGATCGTGATCACTTCGTCAAACCGCTCTCCTTTTTCCAAAAGCTCGTTTAAAGGGATACAGACGTTGCCTTGCCGACCGTAACTGCCATCGTCCGTCATCATGTAAAAATCGTCCGAACAAGCTTTGAATTCCTCCTCGAGAATAACGAGATCTTTGTTTCGGAATCCGATAATAGAAGTGACCTCCGCGCCCTGCTCGTGCAACGCTTTTGCCACGGGCAATGCGATCGCACAGCCTACACCCCCGCCGACGACGCAAACTTTTTTCAAACCTTCCGTGTGTGTAGGTCTGCCGAGGGGCCCCACAAAATCGGGAATGTGCTCCCCTACGTTTTTATGGTTCAAAAGCTCGGTCGAACCACCGACGATCTGAAAAATGATCGTTACCGTGCCAGCCTCGCGGTCATAGCCTGCGATGGTGAGCGGGATACGCTCTCCGTCCTCATCCACGCGAAGGATGATAAACTGCCCGGGAAGCGCCTTTTTCGCCACGAACGGCGCATAGATCTCCATTTGCGTGACCGTTGGATTCAACGATCTTTTACTGACGATCTTGTACATAATGTGTTTTCTCCTTGTATAAATGTTTTTCACACTCATATCTGTTACTGATTATTATACAACACTTTTTTCCCGTTTGTCAATCTTCACGCCTTGGATTTTTTTATTTGGTAAAATTTTTTCACAGTCTGTACGGCATATAATAAGAATTTGTATGGAGGTCGCGCATATGTGCATATTTAAATTTTTTCACATAATTTCTATTTTCACACCCTTTTTGTTTGCTTTTCCATACAATAAGTAGTATAATATCTGTCGATTGAACGAAAGCAGACTTTACGTCGTCCGTCCAACCAAAGGAAAGGAGGCTTTTATTATGCAAACTCTACTCAGCTTGTCCATCGCCCTTTTAGCAGGACTGATGCTCTCCCGTTTGGCGAAACTGGCAAAACTCCCCGCCGTCACGGCATACCTTGTCGCGGGCATTCTCGTCGGACCGTACGTACTCGGCAAACTCGGCGGATTGATCGAAAGCGCGACCGGTATCGGCGGCATCGGTTTTGCCACCATGGAAGACATCGAAGCAGTATCCATTCTCAGTGACGTTGCCCTCGGCTTCATTGCTTTTTCGATCGGAAACGAATTCCGGCTTTCGCAACTGAAAAAAATCGGCAAACAGGCAACGATCGTTGGCATCCTTCAGGCTGTCATCACGACCATCGTCGTCGATATCGCCTTGATCGCGCTCCATTTCGCAATGCCTGAAAAATTTCCTCTGTCCGCGGCAATCGTTCTCGGCGCAATCGCGTCCGCTACCGCGCCCGCTGCGACCCTCATGGTCGTAAAACAATATAAGGCAAAAGGTCCCGTTACGGATATCCTGTTGCCCGTAGTTGCACTGGACGATGCAGTCGGTCTGGTGTCGTTCGCCATCTCTTTCGGCGTTGCAAAAGCGTTGAAATCGGGCGCGCCCAACCTTGTTTCCATCATCGTCGAACCCTTACTCGAAATCGTACTTTCTATCGGACTTGGCGGCTTAATGGGCTTGCTGTTCTCGTGGTGCGAACGGTTCTTCCATTCCCGCTCCAAACGTTTGGCTGTGTCCGTCGGATTCGTACTGCTCACCATCGGGCTTTCCATGATAAAATTGGAGATCGGCGGCGTGCATATCGGCTTCTCGTCTTTGCTTGTCTGTATGATGCTCGGTACGATCTTCTGCAATATTTGTGACTTTTCCGAAGAGCTTATGGACCGTGTTGACCGCTGGACGGCGCCTTTGTTCGCGATATTCTTCGTTATCAGCGGTGCGGAGCTCGAGCTGTCCGTGTTCGCAGACGTCATGATTATTCTTATCGGCGTCGTATACGTTATCAGCCGTTCAGCGGGAAAATACAGCGGTGCGTTCCTCAGTGCAAAACTGTCGAAATGCGATGATAACATCGTAAAATATCTCGGCATTACCCTCTTGCCACAGGCGGGCGTAGCGCTCGGTATGGCGAATATGGCAATGAACTCCGTAGAGCTGGGCGCGGAAGGCGCTATCATTGCAAACATCACGCTATTCGCGGTGCTTATCTACGAATTGATCGGACCCATGCTGACCAAGATCGCTCTGCTTAAAGCCGGCGACATAGATCCCGAAGGCAAGACCAGCGCCCGTCACGAACATGCAAAGAAAAAGGCTGCGGAACAACAATGAAGTAAACCCAAAGTTTAGACAAAAAAATATTAAATTTTTGAATGAGTTCTGCATTGTACAGAACTCATTCCTTTTTATTTAGAAACATCCTCTCGTTTTCTTCTTTGAATTTTTGTTATCCTGCAATTAAATCGTTTTTAATTTTTGTATCCGGCGACTTTTCTTGATTTGCTTTTCTTTGGATTATCCACCTTTCTTGTCTTGTCACGTCTTGTCATGTAAGAACCGACTTCTCCTTCCTACAAATATTTACGTTCCCACTTTTACTTGATTCTTAGAGTAATTCGTTTATAAAAATCCTTTAATATGTCTTTGCTGACATAATTATATTAGATTTTTTCCTTTTGAATCACTCTTTTTACCAATTTGTAAGGTGTTGTACTTAGATTATATATTCAAGTCAAAAAAATATTTATGTGCCAATTCCTTGCCGCCATGCTCTGCCACCACGCCGCCTTTTATCCAAATCGCTCCGTCGCAAAGGGCTTCCGCGCAACGCATATCGTGAGTCACGCTTATCATCGTATTTCGCGTTTTATCGTGTAATTCGTTGAGAATTTTGACAAGTTCACAAAGTCCTGCGTAGTCCTGCCCCACCGTCGGCTCGTCCAAAAGCAGAACTTCGGGATCTCCTGCTGCGACCGCCGCTATGGAAACACGGCGTTTTTGCCCCTCCGAAAGCGATTGCGGATGTCTGTTTCTTAAATATTCTATCCCGAACAAGCGCATCATTTCTTCCGCATATTCTTTGGAAACGGCATTAAACGAGATTTCCTTTTCCACCGTAGGCATGAATAACTGATAATTCGGATTCTGATAAACCACGCCCACTCGTTTAAACCAAGCCTTGTTATGCTTTTTCTTTCCGAACGCAGGGTCGAGATGTTGCGTTATCTCTCCGCTCGTCGGCTTGTTCAATCTTGCAATCAAGCGTAAAAGCGTTGTTTTTCCCGTTCCGTTTTCACCCAAAAGAAGCAGCCTTTCGCCCTTTTTTACTTCAAACGATATATCTTTGAGTATTTCTCTTTCTTTTACCTTAAACCCGACGTTTTTCAAGTTAAAAAGCATTTCACCGCTTTCGTGTTTGTCGGCGTTATCTTCAATCGTTATCGCTTGCGATAAAAGATATTCTTGCTTGTTTTCTATTTTCGTAACGCTTCCTGCTCTGATGTTCCATGCGTTGTCTACGTAAGGCAATACCATATCCAAACGGTGTTCTACGACCAAAACGGCATATCCCGCCTTTGCCAAAGTCCGAAGGGTATTCATCAAAAGTTTTGCACCCTCTATATCGAGATTTGCAAGCGGTTCGTCGAGCACAAGTATCTTTTGCCCCGTCGCAAGCGCGGAAGCCGTAAGAAGTCTTTGTTTTTGTCCACCCGAAAGCGAACGGCTTTTCCAAGTCTTATCGAGCTTCATTATTTTGCAAACCCGTTCTATTTGTACCGATATTTTTTCGGGCGGGAAGGCAAAATTTTCACAACCGAACGCTATTTCATCCTCTACGTACTTTTGAATAATCTGATTGTCCGCATTTTGTAAAACCACGCCGACCTTGCGGCAAGTTTCACTCATTTTTTTATCTTTGATGCTTTTGCCGTCTATCAAAACTTCGCCCGTCGTTTCCCCTGGGGTCACGTTGGGAATAATACCTGCAATCAAGGATAAGATCGTGCTTTTCCCTTCGCCTGAAAGGCCCGAAAGCAAAGCCACTTCGCCGTAATCTACGGTCATATTTACGTTCCTTAATATCTTTTCCGTAAAACCTTCATAAGAAAAGGTTACGTCTTTCAGCTCTATCGCCGTCATAATACCACCACCAAGACCATTCCTGCTATCAATCCAAGCGTAAACAAAACGTCTGAAATGCCGACGCGCTCTTTTTTATATACCGTATATTTTGCCTTTCCAAGCGAAAAGCCGCGTGTTTCGATGGACAAAGCAAGCGTATCGGATATATCTACAAGACGGGTTACCAGCGGGATTAAAAAAGCACGATAAAATATTTTGAGATTGAATATACTTCCTGCACCACGTGTTTTCATCGCTTCGCGAACACGGCTTATTTCTGCTTTCAATACGGGCATAAACGAAGTCACGATCAGCATACCGAGTGTGATCGCTCTCGGCGTTTTTATCGTAGATAAACTTCTCGTCATAGCCACCGATTCTACGCTCATGCCCAGTGCAAGAGCCAAGAATATCGCCCCGAATCTATTTGCCATACCAAGCGCGGTTGCGACATCGTGTCCCGACGCTATATACGCGATCCACATAAACAGACCGCCAACGATCAAAAACATAGGGATCGTTTTCAAACAAGCCTTTCCGCAACCAAAAACGATCAGCCACAAGAAAAGCCCGATAAGAAAATACGTACATTCTATCCTTTTACAAAAGATCAAACCGAATACGATGATCACTATACTTGCAACCACCGTCAATATCGGATAAATTTTGGGTTTCCAACGAAAAAAATTCATTGTTTGAACTTTCCTGCCTTTTTAAGTTCTCTTGTGATCAATCTTCCAAGGAGTGCCCCGATAAAGCACACCGCTACGACCGCAAGCGAAATGAGTGCGACCACGATCGGATCCGCGCCGACAAATTGCGAAACCGCTTCGTTTGCCCCTGCCGACCAATCGTACATTACATTATAATATACGGCAAGGAACGGAAGCGTCAACGGCATATAGATCGTTCCCGCAAACACGCAAGCTCTGTCTTTTTCATATCCTCTAAATAATATAACCGATAATACTTCTGCTATCAAAGCGCAAATAAGCAAGCAAAAGAACATCGGGGGAAACATAAACACAAGCAATACGCCGCTGAACAACGCCATTAAAACGAGTGCACCAGCCTTTCGCACTTTCATCATACCAATCACGGGAAAAAGCAAAAACTGAATACCAAGTCCAAGCTGAATAATACCAAACAAAGGTACGTGGATAAGCAGCGGCATGATCGCGCCCGTGATAAGCGTCATTGCCGTAATGATCGCAAGAAATACAATGTCTTTTATCTTATATTTCTTGAAAATTTTGCCTTCCTTTTTTGCCGTTGTCGTTTCGTTTTCCGTCAATTCGACAGTTTCCGACGTTTCCGTTGTATCTGCAATCAATTCGCTGATCGCAAGTTCTTCTTCAGTCATTTTTTTGTTTTCCATTTTATTTTACCTCCGACATTATGCCGTTTTCTATCTTGTATATCCTATCTAGTATCGTCATCGTGGATCCCCTATGCGCTACGAGAATAATCCACCCCTGCGATATCTTTCTATCATTCGCTTCGCTTTATAAGCCGTTTTTTCAAGACGTTCTATCGCCCTATATACGCTTACTTTTGGTACGCCTTTTTTGTCATATAATTCTTACAATGCCGTTTGTGATACCTTGCCTCGGAAGCTGTCATA
>JBGVRF010000152.1:0-14564 GCA_045128175.1 Candidatus Scatosoma sp. | reverse complement strand
CTCGTCTGATGACCAAAGTGAACGCCTGCTTCCAAGAGCTGCTTCATAGTGATAACTGCCATAATTCAAACCTCCGTTTTTCCTCCTCGGCTTGCGTTGGCTCGTAATGACGTCCGCATAAAAAAATTTACGGACACGGATTACGCACAATGCACGAGTGTGAATTTTTAGCCTTACTATTTTATCATATCGGACAAACAATAGCAAGCTATTTTACGGCGAAATCGCGGATTTTTTTGGAATTTTTTGCGATTTTCTCTTTTTTTCGAAAGTGCCGGCTTTCTTATTTTCTTTTTTACATAAAAAATGGTAAAATAATAAATGAACTCAATTCTTTTCTCTACGGAGATCTTTATGAAAAAATTATTGCATTTTTTCACAGTCACCCGTAAAGAAAAGGGCTACACCACCTACACTTGCGAATGTGGCGACAGCTACGTAGACGCATACGTGGACGGCGTTGCCACCCCTTGGGTTTACAAAAAGGATTAAACGTATTTTATTATTGAGATACACTCCATGCGATTGCTACGCAATCTTAGTCGGTATAACCTCGCCGTCATACCGAAGCGAAGAGAATGAATCAAACGTAGTCGAGCGCCACCCACCGTCATACCGAGCGGAGCCGAAAGGCGTAGTCGAGTGTATCTCTATTAAAATGCAACATGATAACAAGCAAGCGGCGGATCCTTCGATCCGCCGCCCGTTTTTTCGCTTTATTCAAATCGTGTTTCGCTTATTCGTCCGCGCCGTCCAACTCCATCGCTTCCTCGCTGTTCTCATACTCCTCGTACTGATGACAGAACTCCGCAAAAACCTCGTCCAGCAGGCTTTCGTCCTCGATAGGCACCAACACCGCGTCGTCGCCCTCGCCCTGCAAGCCGAAAATGACCACTTCGTCCTCTTCTTCTTCCGTCTCAGGCTCGGCTTTTTGGAAGCAGCAATACATAGCCCCCTTATATTCGATCGTGGCGATATGGTACAATTTCTCGATCGTGCCGTCGTCCGCCTCCAGCTCGAAAATGCGGTCCTCTTCGTCGTAAATTTCGTCTTGAATTTCGTTATCCATGATAGGTTCCTCCACCTTTTTATTTTGATTTTTGATACGGGTCAGATAGCTTTCGAGAATATACGACGCCGCGATCGAATCGATGGTCTTTTTGCGATCCCCGCGCTTGATCCCGCCCATGATCTGCGTTTCCCGCGCCTGCATAGTCGTAAACCGTTCGTCCTCCAGCTTGATCGGAAGCCCCGTCTGCTGTCGCAACGCGTCGATAAACTGCTGCGTTTTCACCGTCTGAACGCTTTCCGTTCCGTCGAAATTGACGGGCATACCGCAAACGATCACGCCCACGCCCCGTTCCTCGGCGATCTTCGCGATCGCTCTTACGTCCTCCGCAAAATTCCGCGTGCGGAAATACGTTTCGCAGGGCATTGCGTATTCGTTAAACGGGTCGCTGATCGCGACCCCTATCCTCTTGTCGCCTATATCGAAGGCTATCGCTCTCTTTTGAATCATATTCTTATTATACCACAAAACCGCGCTTTCGTCCACCGTTTCGCAAGAAAAATACGAAAAATTTTCCTGTATCGCACGCCCGAACATTCTTCATACTTCCATTATTCATCAAACTGATGCCAAACAAGCTGCCCCTGCACGTCCGTTAAATATGCCGCTGCCGTTGCGGGATCCTTTAAATCATCTTCTGAAAAACAACTGTAAACGGTTCGCCAGCCTTTCGGCTCACCGAATACGACCTCTTTCAACTTGTCGCAATCAAAAAACGTATACTGTTCGATTTCGTAAACCGAAAAAGGAATAGTCATACGGGTAAGCGCGCTGCAACCTCTAAATGCTTCCGTTTTGATCGAACCGAGATTCCCGTAAGAAATGGTCACATTCGACAGAGAAACACAATTTCTAAAAGCACCTTCGGAGATCGTCTTCACGCCGCCGGGAATCGTGATCCCTTCCAGTGAAATACAATCTTCAAACGTTTCCCGTCCAATGTATACGAGTGAATCGGAAAGAACAATTTCTTTTAAATTATCACAGCTGTAAAACGCCGATTCGCCGAGGGTCTTTACCGAATCGGGCAATGTTATACTTTGCAGGCTGTCGCAATATGCAAACGCGCGATCGCCGATCTCCTCGACAGAATCGGGAATCTCGATCGATTGCAAAGACGTGCACGCATAAAACGACTGTACACCGATCCGTTTCACCGTATCGGGAATAACGATTTTTGTAACGGTGTACCGACTGATGCTACCCTGAACAAAATCCGTATGAAGCTCCGTGACAGGCTTAAACCAAAAGTGCGAGGGAATGACGACTTCCGTGCCTTTATAATCGTATACAAGACGTACGCCGTACCCATCGTCTACCTTATAAAATATGAAATCGCCGAAAAATACATAGTCTTGATTGGACGATTGACAGCCCGCGCCACAGAGCAAATATAACAAAGCTAACGCCGTCGCCGCTATTTTTTTGATCTTGTTCATGATCCGCCACTCTCCCTTTGCCGGAAACATTATAGCATCTTTTCCATATTTTGTCAATACCCTTCCTTCATTTCACGTATACTTTGCGGATCTTTTCACATACTGGGTATACGACAAGGGCGAGTTCGCCCACAGGAGGTTTGTATGGAAAAATTTGCGATCGGGCTGATCGTCGGCGGGCTCGCCGGCGCGTTGCTGACGGCAAACAATTATAAAATGCGTACGCTTGTCAGAAAGGGCCAGGAGGAGGTCCAATCCAAACTGGACGAGCTGATAGACGAAAAGATCCGAGAAATGGACGAAAAACAAGCGGAAGAAGGCGAAGTGCCGCCCGACGATAAAACCGAAAAGGCGGCAACCCCGACGGAAAAAGAAAAGAGACCCGTACGAAAATCGGTACGCAAACCGATAACAAAACCCGCGCAGGCAACAAACTGATGCAAAAAAATGAATAAGCCACCCTACGTAAACGCATACATGGGTGGCTCGTTTTTATTGTCAGCGGATTCTTTCAACCTCTCAAACGGTTGACGGTTTCGATCGTCAACGCCGCACCTTGACGGATCTCGGCTTCAGTGTTATTCTTTCCAAAGCTGAAGCGCACGCTTTCCTTCGCTTCCCGTTCATTCAAGCCCATCGCGGTCAATACGTGACTGGGTTTTACCGACGCACTGGCGCACGCAGAGCCCGCCGCGACGCACACGCCTTTCAGGTCCATATTGAACAAAAAAGCCGTATTTTCCACGTCCTCGAAACGAAGATTGAGCACTGACGGCAGACCGTCCGTAATATCGCCGTTTATTTTCACGCCGTCCAGCACGGAAAGGTCGTATAAAAACAGATCGCGAAGCTTGCGGATCTTAGCGTTCGTCTCAATCATGGTATCGATGTTTTTCTTATACGCCGCCGCAAGTCCAACCACAGACGGCACGTTCAGCGTACCGCCGCGAAGCCCGCGTTCCTGCTCCCCGCCGATGATCAGGCGTTCGGTTTTTATGCCGCCGCGGATATACAATATGCCGCAGCCTTTCGGGCCGTAAAATTTATGCGCAGAGAAGGAGAGCATATCCACGTCCCACGCCTTTACGTCGATCGGCATATACGGCGCGGCCTGTACCGCGTCCGTAAAAAACAATGAGCCGTGTTCGTGCGCCAGCTTCGCCGCCACATCGATCGGTTGCGTGACGCCCGTTTCATTATTCGCCGTCATCAGCGCCACCAGCCCCGTATTGTCATCGATCGCCGTTTCCAGAGCACTCGTCTCAACCCTGCCCCCCTCGTTTACGGGAAGCCAAACGACTTCAAAGCCTTCTTTCTCTAATTTTTCCGCCGCGGCATGCACTGCGTGATGCTCGATCGCGGACACAACAAGCTTTGTTCTGCCCTTTTGTTTTTGCGCGTACGCGCCCCCAAACATCGCCCAGTTATCGCTTTCCGTGCCGCCCGAGGTAAAATATACCTCGTTCGGCTTTGCGCCGATCAGCGACGCGACGATATCCCTTGCATTGTCTACGGCGTTCATCGCGCGCCGCCCGATCGCGTGCGGAGAATCCGCATTGCCGTATTCGCCACGGAAATACGGAAGCATTTTTTGCAACACCTCCTCGTCGATCGGAGTAGTTGCCGCATGGTCGAAATAGATCCTTTTCATGTGTTCGTCCTTGTTCTTTTTCTCTATATTATTATATACCCATTTTCCTCTCCTGTCAAGCAGGCTGAGCCTGCACCCAGTCTTTTCTATCTCTCTTGGGTGAAGAAAAATTGCTTGGTTCTCACCCTGCCGTGATGCTTTACAAGGGTCTTTCTTTTGTACCGTTGCATCTAGTCTTTCTATCTTTCTTGGGTGAAGAAAAACTGCTTGGTTCTCACCCTACCGTGATGCTTTACACGTGTTTTTCATCTAAAGAAATAGTGCGCCTGCAAAAGTCGCTTACATATCAAATTCAGCAATTCTCGAGCTTTTCCGAAACGGACGAGCAACGTTTTTGACGATAGATCGATCTCGCCGTCCAAAAAAACGCTAAAATCGCCATAAAAAAATGATTTTTTTAAAAAAATTAAAAAAATTTTAAAAAAGTTTCAATTTTTTTCAGAAATACTCTTGAAAAGTGTGAAAAAATATATTATAATGGTAATACTTATCGGTTTGGAGCAAAAACGGCGTCATCGGCGCGAACGGTTTTTACTCATCCCTACTGCCGATAAAATTTCCAAAAAAGACAAAGGGGGACAATCATTATGAGTATCAAAGGCGAAAACATCCGCAACATTGCGGTAGTGGGACACAGCGGCGAGGGTAAAACGACGCTTTGCGAAGCGATGCTGTACAACGGTGGCGCGATCGATCGTATGGGAAAGGTGCTTGACGGCACGACCGTCAGCGATTACGACGATCTTGAAAAAGCAAAGAAGATGTCTATCTATACCTCCTGTTCGTATTTGACCTGGAAAGACGTAAAGATCAATCTGCTCGACTTACCCGGTTATTATGATTTCGAAGGCGAACGTAACGAAGGTCTGCGCGCGGCAGGCGGCGCACTGCTCGTCATCGGCGCGAACGGCGTGCTTCCCATCGGTGCGGAATCCATCGTGGATTATTGCCTGAAGCTGGGCAAACCGCTGATCATCTTCATCAACGGTATGGATAAGGAAAATGCAGATTACATGGGGACTGTACAGGCTTTAAAAGCGAAATACGCAGGCAAGTTGGCACCCATTCAGATCCCTATCATGGAAAACGGCAAGATGCAGGGTTGCATCAACGCGCTTCAGGAACGCGCCTATCTTTTCAAGGATACCGGTCCCGAAGAGATCGCGATCCCCGAAAACATGAAAGATCAGGTCGAGGCAATGAAAGCCCAGCTTATGGAAACGGCAGCTGAAAACGACGAATTCCTGCTCGATAAATATTTCGAATCGGGCGAACTGACCCGCGAAGAGACCATCCGCGGCATCCGCCTCGGTATTGCGTCCGTCAATACCATTCCCGTCATGGCGGGTTCCGCATTGCAAAACCGCGGCGTCATCAACCTCCTCAATGAGATCGTTACCTATATGCCGCAGGCACGCGAACGTCTTAACACCATGGTCGAAGACCTTGAAAATCCCGGAAAAGTATACTCTATACATACCGAAGAGGACGCGCCTTTCGCAGCGCAGGTATTTAAGACCGTCATCGACCCGTTCTCGGGCAAACTCAGCTATCTCAAGAGTTTCCGCGGCGTTTTGAAGAGCGGTTCGACCGTTTGGAATCCCAACACAGAAACGGAAGAACGTATCGGTCAGATTTACGCCCTTCGCGGCAAGAAGATGGAAGCGGTAGACGAGCTCGCGGCAGGCGACATCGGCGCTGTAAACAAGCTGGGCAACACCAATACGGGCGACACTCTTTGCGATCCCAATGCCAAAGTCCGTTTTACACCGATCTATTTCCCGAAGCCCACGCTGTTTATGTCCGTCACGGCTGAAAAGAAGGGTGAGGAAGACAAGATCTTCGCAGGACTTGCAAAGCTCGGCGAAGAAGATTACACCTTCTCCATCGAAAAGAACGCGGAAACGAGCGAAATGCTGCTCGGCGGTCAGGGCGATATCCAGCTGGAAATGCTGGCAAAGAGAGTTAAGGCGCGCTACGGCGTCGATATGAAGCTGTCCGAACCGAAGATCGCCTATCGCGAAACCATCCGCGGCAGCACGGAGGCAGAGGGCAAACACAAGAAACAATCCGGCGGTCACGGTCAGTACGGACATTGCAAGATCCGCTTCTCACCCGCTGAGGAAGATTTCGTATTCGAAGAAGAAGTCGTCGGCGGCGCAGTGCCTAAGAACTACTTCCCCGCAGTCGAAAAAGGTCTGCGCGAATGTATGGAAAGCGGGCCTTTGGCAGGCTATCCCGTGACGGGGCTCAAAGCCGTGCTTTACGACGGAAGCTATCACGACGTAGACTCGAACGAGCTTTCCTTCAAGATGGCAGCGGCGATCGCGTTCAAGGAAGGCTTAAAGAACGCGAAGCCCGTCCTGCTCGAACCCATTCACCGCTTGAAGATCGCAGTGCCTGCGGACTATCTCGGCGACGTCATGGGCGACATCAATAAACGTCGCGGCCGTATCATGGGTACGGATAACGAAGGCGACACCTCCATCATCACGGCGGAAGTCCCCCTCGCGGAGATCAAGACGTACACGATGGACCTCAGATCGCTTACCCGCGGCAGTGGCAAGTTCGTATCCGAATTTCTCGATTATGAGGACGTACCTCCTATGCTGGTAGACAAGATCATCGCAGAGGCGCAGAAGGCTTAAACCGCCCTCGGCAGTTCGGGCCTTCCGAGTCTTGAACAATGTGAAAGTCTTTCGGATTCCCCCTCCGAAAGACTTTCCTTTTCATCAAAGTAAAACGCTTGCCATACGCGACGTTTTGTGGTATACTTTGCATATGAAAATTTCCCGATTTATAAGCTGCGGCTATCAGAGCCTTTATAAAAAATATCCTACGCTTTACGAACGAAGTGCGGCGTTTTACAACGCGCGGCCGAAAGCAAAGCGAGCGTTGCAGTTGACAAATATCTTTCTTCCGCTGCTGTTCGTGATCGCATACCTGGGCCTTTGGGCTTACGGTATTTTCGAAGCGAAGCTCACGGAAAAACAACTGCTCGAGCTCTTTTTCTTCCCCGCGCTCTGCCTTTTGCTCGTCTTTGCGTTGCGACTACTTCTCGACAGACCCCGCCCTTATTCGCCGGGCGGCGCAGGTATTACCCCGCTCGTTCGCGTTTCGGGAGCAGACAACAAATCCTTCCCCAGCCGACATATGGCAAGCGCGGCGGTGATCGCTATGGCATTCATGCCCTACCTCCCCGCGGTAGGCGTTCTTCTGCTGATTTTCAGCTTTGCGCTCGCGTATACGCGGTTCGCCGTAGGTCTGCATTATCCGACCGACCTTCTGGCAGGTTGGTTGCTCGGAATCTTGACAGGCGCACTGATGTTTGTTCTTTGATTTACGGAAAAATCTTAACAATAAACGACTAAAAATCATATTTTTGCTGTTTTTTTTGTTGACAGACTTTCATTTTTTTGTTATACTTGATTTATTAATGAATACACGGGGAAAATAAGGAGTTTGTCATGTCGGATACAGCCGGAAGAGAAGCTTATTCAAAGCTCATCATCAACCGTGCGTCGAGGACGATCGGGCATATGTCCGCGATCAAACGCATGATGGAAGAAGAACGCGAATATCAGGACGTACTGATGCAGCTTTCCGCCGTTCGCGCCGAAGTGATCGCCATCAGTAAGCAGGTCATAAAAGATCAATTAACGCAAAAGCTTTCGGAAACAATCGACGAAAAAGACGAGAAGCTTTTGCAAGAGTTGCACGCATTGTTGGAAAAACTTCCATAAAGAACCGAATAAACGTTGTCGAAAAACCAAACCGACGCCTTCGGCGTCGGTTTTTTATATCCTTATATGCAAAAATCGCTTTTGAAAGAAATCCGTACCACACAGGATCCTTCCTTATAAATTTGCCGAATGGCTCTGTAAATATGCAAAAATCGCTTCTACGGTCTGTTCCACTCCGATCGAGCTGTCAATGCAAAGATCGTAATTTTCCGCCTTTCCCCATTCCTTGCCCGATACGCTTTGATAATACGCCGCGCGCGCATTATCCGAACGACGGATGTGCTTTGCAGCGGTTTCCGCATCGTCACCGTACGTAGCCATCACCCGTGCTTGCCGCGTTTCTATCGGCGCATGGATAAATACTTTCACTACGCTTTCATTATCCCGCAAAACGTAGTCCGCACCTCTGCCTACGATCACGCACGCTCCGGCCTCCGCAATCTTTCGTATGATCGCGTCCTGCGCCGTAACAGCCTGTTGCACAGGTACAGAGCTTAAATATAAATCGTACATCACGTTCGGAGAATTACGATTGAGATCGGAAATAAATTTATCTGCCAGACCGCTTTCCTGAGCCGCCAGTGCCGCAATTTCCTTATAATAGCAAGCCACGCCCATTTTCTGCGCAAGCAGTTGTCCGATCTTTTTTCCGGACGAGCCGTGCTGACGCGCAATGGTAACGATAACGCCCGGTCTCGACGGCACAATGACCGAGTTTTTCGCTTTGACAAGTTCTTCGTTATCCTTATCCGTCGAAGCTTTATCCGAAGCAAGATTCTTTTTAAAGAATCGGACGGTCAGTCCGGTCGCGATACACATTGCAATAAGATCCGCTGCAGGCGCTGCATACAAAATCGCTTCTACGTCGTTAAAGATCGCCGGCAGAACGGTAACAAGCGGCACAAAGCATACCAAGTCACGGATCAAAGAGGCCACCGTTGCCTTTACAGGTTGTCCCACGGACTGGAAAAAGATAGACGTCATCTTGACCAGACAGGTAAACGCAACAAGCGAAAGGAAAATGCGGAAGGTTTTCGTCGCAAATTCTATATACAGCGCGTCGTCCGTACTTCCGAAAATACCGATTACCACCTGCGGACAAAGCTCGAAGATCAACGTAGAAATAATCCCGACCGCCAACGTCGACAGACCGATCAACTTATACGTTTCCCTTACACGATCATAACGTTTCGCGCCGTAATTGTAACCGAGTATGGGCTGACCTCCCAGTACAATCCCGACCACGACGTTGATGACGACGGTAAACACTTTGGTTTCGATGCTAATGGCGGAAATAGGGATATTCGCGCCATACTTAGACGTCGCACCGTATTTTCCCAACATGATATTGCAGACAAGAGAAACGACAACGATCGACATCTGCGTGATGAAGGTAGAAACACCCAGTTTCAATACGTTGACAAATACCTGGGTATGCGGTTTGAAGCTTTCAAGGCATAATTTAAATGTTTTTGTTCGGAACAGATACGCCAAACTGACGATAAAAGAAACCACCTGTCCGATGACCGTCGCCCAAGCCGCGCCTTCGATCCCCCATTGAAACGCATAGATAAATATGGGGTCCAAAATGATATTGACGACCGCGCCCACAGCCGTCGACACCATAGAAAATTTTGGGCTTCCGTCCGCGCGGATCACGCCGTTGACGCAGTTCGAAAACATATAGATCGGTAACGCCGCAAGAACTATGTTAAAGTACGGGATCGCGAGATCAAGCGAGCCTTCCTCCCATACGCCCATCTCATTGAACCCATCCCTAGTAGCCCCAAACAGCATTAAAAGGGGATCACGAAAGGCATAGCCGAGCGCGACCAACACCACGCTGGTAATGAGAGTAAACAGGATGTCGTTGCCGATGCCGCGATGGGCGTTTTCCATATCTTTCTTACCTTGACAAATACTGAGAAACGCCGCCGCGCCGTCCCCAAAGCACCACGCAAACGCCAATGAAATGATAAGGATGGGAAAAACGATCCCCGTTGCAGCATTACCGAGATAACCCGGTTCGCTGTTACCGATGAAAATCTGATCGACGATGTTATATAATGCGCTGATCAAAAGGGATAAAATGCAAGGGACGGAGAATTTCACCAGCAGTTTCCCTATTTTTTCCTTACCGAGAAACTGTCCCTCGTCATTGTCTTGCGGCTGCTCGACCGCCAAATTGTCCTGTGTCATGAGAGCCTCCTTAAAAAAATAAAAAACAGCGCAAACCTGTTGAGATTCTACGCCGCTTTGCTGTCAACCCGAATATTGTACACAAAAGTCGCAAAAAAGTCAAGCCGCAAAAAGCCCTTACAAAGCAAAAAAGCTTTAAAAAGTTTGTCGGCTCAAGATTTTTTTATTATTTTTTAATTTTTTTAAATTTTTTTTAAAAAATCAAGCAAAAACAGTTGCGTTTATTTTCGATATGCGATATAATATATAAGCTTTCGTTGGAAGTTTAGCTCAGCTGGGAGAGCATCTGCCTTACAAGCAGAGGGTCATAGGTTCGAACCCTATAACTTCCACCAACAGAAACAGCGCGGATTAAGATGCGGGAATAGCTCAGTGGTAGAGCGTCACCTTGCCAAGGTGAATGTCGCGGGTTCGAATCTCGTTTCCCGCTCCAAAAGATCCGCGCTGTTTTCTTCGAATTTGCCGCAAGGCAAGCAGAGGATGGCGCTATAGCCAAGTGGTAAGGCCAAGGTCTGCAAAACCTTTATCCCCCGGTTCAAATCCGGGTGGCGCCTCCAAAAAACTCTGCATCATTTGGTGCAGAGTTTTTCATCATCAACAACTTAACATTTTTTATGCCGCTGTGGTGGAATAGGCAGACGCAAGGGACTTAAAATTTTCCAATACCCCGTTCCCCACGAAAATTATGCATATTTATGCAAAAACTTCATAGTTTCCGCGCCCGCGTGGCGGAATAGGCAGACGCACAGGACTTAAAATCCTGAGTCCTAACAGACGTATCGGTTCAAGTCCGATCGCGGGCACCAAGGCAAAAAACGCTCATTTTTGGGCGTTTTTTGTTGTTTTTAGCGCCAAAATGGCTCAAAATCGCATCTTTCTCTTACAAGTCTTTCAACGCGGAAACGCTGTTTTTGATAACTTTTGCAAATTTGTCCGTCTTTTCGCAAATCAGCAAAAAAATTGAATTTTGGGTGGAAATTTTCGGATTTCCACCCTTTTTTCGTGCATTGGGTAAAAATTGGGTAAAAAATTTTGCCTTTTTGGGGCTTTTTCGCCGTTTTTTTGGGATTATTCACTTTTTATGCATAAACTCGTGTTTATGCGTATTACAGCTCATAATCATACTTCTTGATTTCCGCAAATAAGTATTCTTCCGAGTACGTCGTGTAGCCCCTGTCCACCTTGCTCGTTTTTACGTCGCTATCCGATTCGTGACCCGTCCAAAGCATAACCACTTCTTGGTTGCAGCCACATTCTTTCGCACGCGTGATAAAGGTGTAACGAAATTCGTGGACGTGCCTATCGGGATAAATGCGTTTTAAGGCGTCACGCGCCGTATAATTCCCCGTCTGCTTTACGATTTCAAAATCAATCATCGGCAACACGCGTTTTAACATTGGCGAAACGGGAATTTTCCGCACGACGTCCGCATACCCTTTTCGGGTTTTCTCCGAAATGCAGGTAATATAGTCTTCGTGCACTTGCACCGAATTCAGTTCCCCTACGCGCATTCCCGTATAAAGCAACAGCAAGATTGCAGAATTTCCACGATAATGCGGATTTTCCTTGCAAAATTCCACAATACGTTTCTCTTCCGCTTTCGTGAACGCGCGACCTTTCTTGACTACGTACGGCGACAAAACGACTTTATTTACGGGATTTTTCAAATCGTAATCATCCCCGATCATAATAAACATATTCGATAAAAGCTGTTTCAGTTTATGCGCCGTGCGGTTCTTCCCTGCGTCTACAAGTTCAAACAAGTAGTCCTGCACCGCTTTTCGAGTGATTTCGTTGATACGCATTTTTCCGAAATTGGGTATCAAATGCGCGTTTGACATCAGCACGTAACAACGATACGTGGACGCTTTCACCGTTTGTTTTTTAATCCGTAGCCATTCCGCAACGAAATCGTCGAATCTCGGATATTTTATATTCTTTTTCTCCTCGATAGCCTGTCGTAATTTGGCGATAAATTTTTGTTTCATCACACTAAAATCCTTGGACGCCACCGAGATATTCAATCCGTCTCGACGGTAACGGGCTTGATAATATTTCCCGAAAATAATTCTATAAGTGACGATTTGCTCGTCGATTGCAAATACTCATCAACAATGGAAACGCTCACTTGGTCTTTGAATAAATACGTTCTGTCGAACGCCGCTACGTTCGGGTTGTTTGTGCCTACTGCATATTGAATTACAGGTACGCTTCTCACGACTACGATTTCATAATCGTAGCTATTTCCCCAATCGTCCATAACCGTCAAGATATGGAAACCTGCCGTTTCAATCACGTTCCCGACAAATTCTTCGCCGTTGATCAGGCTCTTAATGTTGTCGCCAAGCGTAATAGAACTTGCTACGATTTTGTTCTGTCCTGCATAGTTGTCAAGGCTTTCACCCTCTACTTTGTTTGCGGGTGATTTTTCCCAATAGAAATATGCCTTTACGTGTTCTTTCGCGTACTGCTCAATCACTTCATTTAAGCGCGTTTCCGTGAAATACGCCACATTCTCGTCTGCGTTACTGTCTTTCTTATAAATGTAATACGTGCCGTTTACAGCGTTTGCGCTGTCCTTGCTATCCATAGCAAGACCCGTATCCCACGTTTCGCCGTTCCACTCGCCCGTTTGTATAAAGCCACGTTCATACGCACACGCAAATGCAAGTGCTTCTTCATACGTGGAAAACGCATAATACGTTCCCGTCGCGTCAAACGCTTCGTAATACTCTTTTACGACCGTTTCCGTTACGATATTGTCTTTCTTGGAAGTGAAAGAAGTTGTCCATACGTTCCCTGCCGCGTCCGTACATACCACGTCGTAAACGCCACCGTCGATCGTATGCAACGTATCTCCAAACGCAAACGGTTTGCCGTTGATTGTGATAGTTGCCACGGGCGCATAAACGTTAGGATCACCGTCCTCCCATACAATCTCCGTATCTCCCCACGTGTACTCGCCTTGCACGTTCGTAAAACTCAAAGGCTTTACCGTTCTGTCAATAATCAAGGTATATAACCCCGTATTATTTCCTGCATCCGAAACACCGTAGAACACATATTTCCCCGGCTTATAGAACTCCGCGCCCGAAGAATACGCCACAAACGTATCCGTATCAGGCAACATTACGTAACACGTTTCTGCGCATTCAAACTTAATATGCGCGCCGTTCGTGTAGCTGTTGTTGTCGATAGGCGCATCGTCCACGTAAAGCTGTGCGCTCGGTATCTGTCGATCCAACGTTATCGTGTAAATATCCGAAGTATTTACGCTGTCCTGACAGTAAAACTGATACGTACCTTCCGTCGTGAATTGCGTTCCCGAAGTGTAGCTTACATACGTACTTGCCCCCGGCTTTTTCACATAAATCGACTTTACACCGATTGCATCATACGGCACAAATTTGATATACGCCGCGTTCGTGGACGTACCGCTTGCGACCGCCGAAGTACCTGCATACAACGTGCCTGTCGGTTTCGTCTTGTCAAGTGTTATCGAAACAGTAGAAGATTGATTATTTGACTTATCCTTACAGTAAAATTGGTACGTTCCTTCCGCCGTCAACTGACTACCATTCGTATAACTCGTGAAGTACGAAGCGTTCGGCATTTTTACATAGCACGCGGAAATCCCCGATCCCGTATCGCTTGCTACGTACTTTATATAATCTGCGTTGGTGTACGAACCGCTTGATTTTACGCTCGTACCGCCGTAAAGCGTTCCCGTCGGGCTAACCGCGTCGTAATACACGGTCGTTTCCGTCGAAATGTTCCCTGCTTTGTCAACTGCGCGCCAAGTATGCCAACCCGTACCCGAAACAAGCGTGTTTGCCGTGTACGTCGCCCAACTCGTTGCGCCCGGCTTTTTATACTGCAACTGATAAATGCCACCCGTATCCGTTGCGCTATATTTAATGGACTGATTGGTGTATGCGCCGCTTGTAAGCGTTGTTCCACCCGACGTTTTTACCGTCCCTACGGGAACAACGGTGTCGTAATATACACTAACGGTGGAACTGCTTTGAATCAGTTCATCTGTACCGTAAAAATACCACCAACCGTTGTTGTTCGTCGTTTCCGAAACGGAATACGTAGAACTGTAATAATACGCATAACTCGTCGATGACGGTTTCTTGTAGCGGATATAATAGAAATTCTTATCATTTCCCGTAAACGTAATCTTTTTATTCGTGTACGTACCGCTACTGATCGTGCTGCCGCCCGCCTTTAACGAATTGGTCGGCGCGGTTTTATCTACTTCAAATCGGTAAGTATAGGTATAATACGTGTAATCGTAAAAGATATTTTTTGCATATCTGCACGTATATTCCAACTCATATTCGCCGTCCGGCAGCGAGCCTTCGTATAACACTTTGTCCGAACTCCCCGATACCGACGTCGTAGCGTATTCATAACCGTTACGAAGCAATCGGAACGAACGGTGATCGCTTACCTTTATC